>CP053448.1:3300000-3494817 GCA_013285445.1 Pseudomonadota bacterium
GGCGGTTTCCGGTGCCGGATTGCCCTGGCGCCGCCACCAGGCAAAGACGGCATCACAGGCATCAGGCTGTGACCGACCGACGGTCCACAAACCGGCCACCTCCTGCTCGAGCCCGTCGAGCCTGCCGGCGGCAAGCCGCGCACGCGCACGGTGGCACCGAACGCGGGTATCACTGACGCCATCGGCGTAACGCAGGAGCGTATCGTAAGCCCCGCGTTCGCCGAGGCTGCGCAGCCAGGCTGTCTGCAGACGCGAGGCGAACGACCAATGGCGGTAACGGGCCAGAAACCGCGCCACCATCGTTTCCGATAGCTGATCAATGCGCTGGCGGAAAAGCTCGAACTGAAGGTAGGGGGTCAGCGGATAGTCGTCGAGGCGGCCGATGGCCTCAACGATTCCGGACTGATCACCCTGCCCCGCAGCCGCCCAGCCGGCAAGGAAGATCTCGCGCTCACGTTCGCGCTGCACTGAATCGCCCGCACTCCAGGCGGCCACGCTGATGACAGCCCCCAGCACCGCGAGCACGGCCTGCGCCGCACGCGACCAGAACCCCGCTATCATGGTTGTCCTGTTCCAGCACTCATTGCGCCATCCGGTCATCAGCGGTCGACATCCCTTGCTCTCAATCACGCTCATTTTGCTGGCCATCGGGCTGGTGGCCGGCCTGCTCGCCGGCCTGCTGGGCATCGGCGGCGGTCTGGTCATCGTACCTGCATTGACCGCCTTGTTTCTGGTTCAGGATATGGCCCTCGATACGGCCGCGCCGATGGCGGTTGCGACTTCACTGGGGACCATGCTGCTGACCACCATCGGTGCCGTGTGGTTCCATCACGGCCGCGCAGCCATCGACTGGCGCGGCGCGTGGCGCCTCGGGCTGGCCGTGGCCGTCGGTGCAAGCGGCGGTGCCTGGCTCGCCTCGTCCGTACCGGGCAGCCTCCTGGCGCGCGTGTTTGCCGTCATTGCCGCGGTGATCGGCTTGCGCATGGCCTTCAATCCCGACCGTCCGGTCGTCGAGGCACGATCGCCCTGGCCACGTGGCTGGCCCCTGATGGGCCCGGCCATCGGCGGCATTTCGGCCATGATCGGTATTGGCGGCGGCACCTTCAACGTCCCCTATCTGGCGCGAAACGGCTACCCCATGGTGCAGGCGGTGGCAATGGCCAGCGTCTGCGCCTGGCCCATCGCGCTGGCCGGCGCGGCGATGTTCGCGCTGCTCTCGCCGGAGACCGCACCGGATCGCTGGACGGTCGGTTACCTGTGGCTGCCGGGCGTGGTCACGATCGGTCTCGGCGGCATGCTGGCCGCCCCGCTTGGCGCGGCCCTGGCCCATCGTCTGCCGGCCTCTCGGTTGCGCCGGCTATTCGGTGTGATGCTGGTAATCGTGGCGCTGCGAATGGCCTGGTAGCACCACATCGTCTCCAAGGTTGAGGGTCATTGCCAGCGGCCGGTGATCCGAATAGCTCACCGGCAATGCCCGCAGCTCGGCGATATTCATGTCAGCGGAGACCAGAATATGGTCAATGGCGCGCTGCGGATGCCAGGACGGAAAGGTCAGCACGTGCCGATCGGGATTGATCAGCCCGGCCTCGTCACAGAACCGCATCAGCTCGCGTGAACCCGGCGGCGTGTTGAGATCGCCCATCACGACCACATGCGGAAACTCGCGTACCAGCCCGGCTACGTAGCGCAGTTGTTGACCGCGAGCGCGGCGCCCGAGCGCCAGGTGCAGCACGACCAGATGGAGCGCGCGCTGGCTTTCACCGAAGCGCGCAACGATGGCGCCACGACCCGGAATCGCGCCCGGCAACCGATGCTCTTCGATGGCCGCCGGCTCGATCCGGCTGAGCAGCCCGTTGCCGGCGTGGGCGACGATGCCCACCTTGCGATTGCCCTGGTGATTCCAGTAGGGAAAGCGCGCGTGGGTTGCCAGATACTTGGCCTGATTGAGAAACCCGGACCGCAGGCTGCCGCAATCGACCTCCTGCAGCGCAACAATATCGTAGTCGCGAACCAGTTCGGCGATGGCGTCAAGATTGGCCACCCGCTGGTTGTTCGGCAACACCTGCCGCCAGCTGCGGGTAACATACTCACGGTACTTGCCGGTCGTGGTGCCGGCCTGAATGTTGTAGCTCAGCAGCCTGAGCTGCCGGCCTCGGCCGCTCACGGCGGCTAGCCGGATTCCGTCGCGGACTGTTCGTCAGCGGCTGGTCCGGCCTCTTCGGCTGCCTCCGACGCTTGGTTGGCGCCTTCGCCCAGTCCCAGCGCCTCGGCCTCACGCGCGACCAGGTAATCAACCACCTCCATCATCTCGTCGTAGCTGTTGAAACCACTGGGGCTGACCCGCCACTTGCCCTGAACGACAACCGTTGGTGTACCTCGAACACCGAATCCACGCACCTCGTTGCGGTTCTGACGCATGCTCGCATCAACCGCAAACGACTGCGCGGTATTCTTGAACGAGCTGGCCGACACGCCGTACTGCTCGTAGAACCCGGCGATATCATCGAAACTGCGCATCGACCGGCGCTCGTCGTGCACTGCCTTGAACAGCGCCTCGTGCGAGTCATCCAGCAGGCCCATGACTTCAGCGGTGTAGAAGGCACGCGCGAACAGGTCCCATCCGGGCTGCAGCGCCACCGGCAGCCGCTGCACTTCGACATAGTCGGGCTGATCAGCCTTCCAGGCCTCCATGACCGGCAGAAAACGACGGCAGGCCGGGCAGGGATAGGCGAACGCATCGGTGACCACCACCCGATCCTCGGGCGTGACCGTCGGCGTGCCAACACGATCGAAGTGCCGACCTTCCTGGAAGGGCTGGGCAGCCAGCGATGTCGATACCAGCACCAGGGCGGCAAAGACGGCTGTCGAGTAGTAGCGCATTCGAGTCTCCGAATTTTTAGGGGCTTGTGCGGCTGTCAGACCGGCTTGTCCGATGGCAAGTTCCATTGAGTATTGACGGGCCCGCTTCACCAGCGGTCCATGTGCAGGCCCTCGATGTAGCTGCTGACGGCCTCGATTTCCTCATCGGTCAGATTTCGGCTGACCGCGACCATGATCTGGCTGTAGGGGTCGTCCTCGCCGTTGTGCTCGCCGCCGCGGTACGCCTGCAGGCGTTTGGCGGTGTAGTCGGCGTGCTGTGCGCGCAGCACCGGAAATCCGGCACCGGGAATGCCGTTGCCGGCCGGACCGTGACAGGCGCCGCAGGCGGGCACGCCCGATTCGGCGTTGCCGGCCTGGTAGATCGACCGACCCAGTTCGGCCAGCGACTCGTCGGCCACGCCGGAAGACAAACTTTGCTGCTCGTAGAAGGCCGCGATGTCGGCCAGGTCCTGGTCGCTCATTCCCTGCACGATCGGGTACATCTCGGGCACGTTGCGCCGGCCGTCCCGTATGAGGATGGACTGGCGGGCCGCGTAGTCTGCGTGCTGACCGGCCAGCTTCGGCCAGATGGTCACCTGACTGTTCCCGTCCATGCCGTGACAGGAGGCGCATACGGCGGCCTTCTCCGCGCCGGCTTCGGGATCGCCGGCCGCCACCGCGATTAGCGGCACCAGGGCCGACAGCAACACCAAGATACGGACCATCTCCACGCTACTCCTGCTCAATGACTTGAACCTGATATTATCGCCTCTTGATCAAGGCTGTGCCAGTCCGTGAATCCAATTCGTCCATTGCTCGACCGAGCCGAATACCTGCTCAGTGTGCACACGCAGGCGCAACTGCCCCCTGATCGCGGCGTCGAGATTGCCATCGCGGGCCGCTCGAACGCCGGCAAATCGAGCCTGATCAACCGCGTTTGCCGACAGAAATCCCTGGCCCGCACCAGCCGCACGCCTGGCCGCACCCGCCAACTGGTGTTCTTCCGTCTCGACGAACAACGCCACCTGGTCGACCTGCCGGGCTACGGATTCGCCCGCGTCAGCGGTGATCTGCAGCGTCATTGGCAGGGCTTGATCCATGGCTACCTGTCACGCCGCAAGGCCCTGATTGGACTGATCATCGTCATGGATATCCGGCATCCGCTCAAGCCCGGGGACATCGATCTGATCAACTGGGCAGCCGCTCGCGAGCTGGGCCTGCACCTGGTCCTGACCAAGGCTGACAAGCTTGGGCGGGGCAAGCAGAAGGAGGCGCTGCTCAGATTGCGCGACACCGTCGACGACTCGGTCGGCGTTCAGCTGTTTTCAGCCACCACCGGGCAGGGGCGCGAGGAGCTGGAACAGGCCTTCGCGCGCTGGCTGCTTCAGCCAACCGCCCGCGCCGGCGCCAGTCCCGGCCAGTAATCGAGCTGCGTCAGCTCTCGATCGAGCAGTTCCAAATCCCCCAGGTTGTCGGCCACCAGGTCTTTCAGCGACTCGAAACTGTCGACATCGACTTCGACGAAGCGACAGGCCATGCGCATTGATTCCAGTCGCACCACGTCGACCACCACGCTGAACGCGATCTCGTCGCCCGCCAGTTCACCGCGGACTTCCAGCAGCAAACGGCCGTCGCCGGTCGGCAAATCAAGGTCACCGACCGGCTCGATCAGCGCCCCGTTAATGGAGATGTCAAGCAGGTCACAGAGATGGCGTTGGCCAGCGACGACCAGTTCACAGCGCGCATCGAAAGGAAAGCGGTGGAAACGGCGTCGCTCCGAGTATTTCTTCATGCGCTTTCCTCCCGGCAAGGCGCGTGGACCGTTGGCTGTCCCCCTGACCGAGCCATATCCATTCTACAATGCGTCATGCGTTCGGTAACAGCATCCATCCGCCCATCCGTCGGCGCGGCACTGCCGTCGGTCAGGATTGGCCGCCATTGCGTTGCGCCCGCACTGGGTCTGGCGCCGATGGCCGGTGTCACCGACAGTCCGTTCAGGCGACTGTGCCGCACGCTGGGGGCGGGGCTGGCAACCTCGGAAATGGTCGCCGCCAACCCGGCGCTGCGTCATACCCGCAAGTCGCTCGAACGCATCAGTCACGCCGGCGAACCCGGACCCATCAGCGTTCAGATTGCCGGCGCGTTGCCGCAGCAGCTGGCAGCGGCGGCACGCTACAACGTCGAGCGCGGCGCGGACATCATCGATATCAACATGGGCTGCCCGGCCAAGAAGGTCTGTCGCTTGTGGGCCGGCTCGGCGCTGATGCGCGACGAGCTGCTGGTCGCGCGCATTCTTGCCGCCGTTGTCGCGGCCGTCGAGGTGCCGGTCACCCTCAAGATCCGTACCGGCTGGGACCAGACGCATCGCAACGGCCTGTCCATTGCCCGCATTGCGGAGGATTGCGGTATCGCCGCGCTGGCCGTACACGGCCGCACCCGGGATCAGAAATACACCGGCCAGGCCGAATACGACACCATCGCAGAGATTGCTGCCGACGTCTCGATTCCGGTTTGGGCCAACGGTGATATCGACAGCCCGGAGAAGGCCCGGCGCGTGCTCGACTATACCGGCGCAGCCGGCGTTCTGATCGGGCGGGCCGCACAGGGCAGGCCCTGGATCTTCCGGGACATTGCCCATTTTCTCGCCACGGGTCAGCGCCTGCCCGAACCCACGCCCGGGGCCGTCTGCGCGATCCTGCTCGAGCATCTCGAAGCACTGTGCGCCTTCTACGGCGAATCACGCGGCGTGCGCATTGCCCGCAAGCACCTGGCCTGGTATGCCGGCAGTCAACCGGACAGCGCCACCTTTCGCGCAAGCATCAACCGCGCGCAAAGCGCGGCCGAACAGCGTCTTGCGACACGGGACTACTTCGCCTGGCTGGCCAGGGACGGCGGCGGGGGAGCCGGGTACGCGGCCAACGATCGGTAACGCTCAGACACAGCGCAACCGTATAATGGCTCGCGCGCCCACACGCTTTTCGGCCATGGCCTTTCCCTCGACCCGCCTGCGACGCAGTCGAACACATGCCTTCTCGCGCGCACTGGTCCGCGAGACAGGCCTGCATCCAGACCATCTGGTGCTGCCGGTTTTCGTGCTCGACCAGGCCGCCGGCAGCGAACCGGTGCCATCGATGCCCGGCGTCGAGCGCCTGGGCCGGGCCGAGCTGCTGGCCACGGCCGAGCGCTGTCTGATGCTGGGCGTCCCGGCCATTGCGCTGTTTCCCGTGGTACCGCCCGATCGCAAGACCGACGATGCCGCCGAGGCCTGGCGCGAGGACGGACTGGTCCAGAACAGCGTGCGCGCGCTCAAGCAGCGCTTTCCCGAACTCGGCGTCATCACCGATATCGCGCTTGATCCCTACACTCGCCACGGCCTCGATGGCGTCGTTGACAATGACGGCTACGTGGTCAACGACGAAACGGTCGGGATTCTGGTCCGCCAGGCGCTCAGCCACGCCGAAGCCGGCGCGGACGTCCTCGCCCCGTCCGACATGATGGACGGGCGGATCGGCGCCATCCGCAGCCGGCTCGAAAAAGAGGGGCATGTCAACACTCTGATCCTCAGCTATGCGGCCAAGTACGCGTCAAGCTACTACGGTCCATTTCGCGACGCCGTTGGCTCGGCGGCCAGTCTGGGCAAGGCGGGCAAGGACAGTTTTCAGATGGACCCGGCCAACAGCGACGAGGCGCTCAGGGAAGCACGGCTCGACCTTGAGGAAGGCGCCGACTGGATCATGATCAAACCGGCCCTGCCGTACCTGGACATCATCCGGCGGGTACACGACGCCTTCGGCGCGCCGACCTTCGCCTACCATGTCTCCGGCGAGTACGCCATGCTCAAGGCGGCCGCCGCGAACGGCTGGCTGGATCACGACAAAGCGTTGCTCGAGACGCTGCTATCGATCCGCCGCGCCGGCGCCAGCGGCATTCTCACCTACGCCGCTCTGGAAGCTGCAGCGCTGCTTACAGACTGAAAACCGACGCGAAAACCAGAGGCCGGACTGCGCCGCGCTGGCCGGAGCAGTCATGACCCGGGCGCAGCGAGACACGGTCAGGCCTTGAGGGTGGGCGTATCGCGATCGGGCAAGCCGGTCGGTCTATTCGACGCAACTAAGACCCTGGATGCCGGTCAGGCGAAAGACCGGTATCTCTCCAGCCGCAAACCCGTTCCCTTCGACCGGCACCCATTTGAACAGGCCCTCGTCGCAGCCGCTGAATGACAGGATCAACTGACCCCAGAGCGTTGCCTCCACATCCTCTTCTTCGAAATCCGGTGGAAACTTCGCACCTGCAGTCACCAGCGCATCGACTGAGATGACCAGACCATCGTGCTCACCCGTGCCCAACACCCACATCTGATTCCCGTCCTTGTCGTAGGTGTACCAGATGATGAGGGCCCGGTTGCCGTCGAGAATCTCTACACTCACACCATGGCCGGATTGACCGGGCAAGTACCACATGCCGGTATGGGCGGCGAGCACGGAAAAGCCCTCGTTGTCTGCCAGGGAAAAGCGCACATCGTCCCAGCGAGCAATCGAATCATTCTGCGAGCCACTGTCAGAAGTCTCGACACCCAGCATCACTTGGGCAAAGTGCGTATCCTCAGGCGCCGTGAACTGTCCTTCGATGTCATGCCACTGGTCGGTGGGGTCATCAGGAGACGTGCCCGCATAATTGCTGAATCCCGTGGCCCACTGATTCTCATCGAGCCACCTGATCACCAGCGTGGCTGCCCGCGCCTCTGAAGCGCCGATCACCTTGGCGGCGGCGGTTATAGAATAGGTTTCGCCTGCCTGAATCGGTACGGGAGCATGCGCGGTGGTACTGACACCGCCGTTGTTGAAGTTGTCGCTGACCTGGAGCGATCCCGGCGCCGTGCTGCCGTCGTCACCGACCCATGTCACCTCGTTATCGTTCGAGCTGTCCGGCTCCCAGCCACTGATATCGCTGTCGAATGTGCCGTTGGTGACAAGGTTCTGCGCCACCGCAGGCTGGAACAACAGCGCCAGAAGCATGGCCAGGAATACTTTCTTCATCTTTTCTCTCCCTCGTTGAGGCTATGAGAATACGACCGAAAACGCCTGGTTACAAGACTCTCTCAGATGCTGCCGCATCGGCATACTTCGTGTTGATGCTCGCTAGCGGGAAGCGGCTTTTGCCCGTATCATGCCGGGCCGGGATGACCCGGTCTGGCGCTATGGGTGCGAGAGATGACAGCGGGAGCCGGCCCGGCAGCGGGCAGGGCGATTGGCGTTGCCCGGACCAGATCGACAATCAGAGCAAACGATGATCAAGCCGTCAATCTGCAAACTGGCCCTGTTTGGCAACCCGGTGTCGCACAGCCTGTCGCCGCGCATTCATCAACTGTTTGGCGAACAGTTCGGCATGAGCATCGACTACCGCGCCATCGAGTGCGGCATCGATGCGCTACCGGCCGAGCTGGACGCATTTCGCGCCTCCGGGGGCATCGGCGTGAACCTGACCGTGCCGCTCAAGGCGGTCGGCCTGAGTGTGTGCACCGAGATCGATATCAACGCACGCCGCGCTCGGGCCGTCAACACGCTGCGCCGAAGCAGCGAGCGCTGGCACGGATTCAACACCGACGGCGGCGGCCTGCTGTACGACTTCGACCGCTGCAACATCGATCTGATCGGCCGGCGCATTCTGATCATCGGTGCCGGTGGGGCGGCGGCGGGCATTATCGGCTCGCTGCTGGAGCGCGGGCCGGCCGAAGTGTGCATTGTCAACCGCACGATCGAGCGCGCCGAGCGATTGACCGATCGCCACGCCCATCTGGGACCCGTCCACGCCGCCGGCCCTGACATGCCCGGCCAGCAGAACTTCGACCTGGTCATCCAGGCAACCAGCGCCGGTCATGGCCAGGCATTGCCGCCGCTGCGCCGATCCTGGCTGTCAGCACGAGCCTGTGCCTGGGATCTCAACTACGGTGCGGCTCACCAGCCCTTCGCCGAGTGGTGCAGGGCTCAAGGCCTGACGGTCCACGACGGCCTGGGCATGCTGGTCGGGCAGGCGGCACTGGCATTCGAAATCTGGACCGGAAATCGTCCGGACCCGACGCCGGTCATGACTGCTCTGGCCGGCTGATTCAGCGCGACCGGCAGTCGACGGATTCGATGCGGCGGGCCTGGCCGTCGATAATCAGCGCGGTCAGCGCGCCACCCCAGACGCAGCCGCTGTCCAGACAGGTGACCCGCTCATCCTGGTACAAGCCGAGCAGCGACCAGTGGCCGAAAATGATGTGCCAGCCCGTCCAGTCGGCATGCAGGTGCTCAAACCAGGGGCGGAATCCACGGGGTACGTTGTCCGGGCTGCCCTTGGATTCGAGATCCAGCCGCCCGTCGCGGTCGCAGAAGCGCATGCGCGTGAACACGTTGGTGATCGACCTCAGACGCTTGTGGTGAGGCTGGCCGGGCCGCCATCGGCGCGGACGGTCACCGTACATGTGGTCAAAGAAATGAATCGCATCCTGGGCCAGCGCGTACTCGACCTCGCGCGCCCTGATTTGGGCGGTTTTCGGACCCCAGCGCGGATCGACACCGGCATGAACCAGGACCAGCCGGCGACGGTTGCTTTTCCACATCAGCGGCTGCCGTCGCAGCCAGCCCAGCAGTTCGGCGGCATCGGGCGCGTCCAGTACCCGGTCAAACTCCTTGTTGCGTTTACCCCCGCGCGGGCGCCCGCAGGCATAGGCCAGCAGATGCAGATCATGGTTGCCCAGCACGCTCATCGCGCTGCCGCGCAGCGAATGGACAAGGCGCAGGGTTTCAAGCGACTGACCGCCGCGATTGACCAGATCGCCGGCCAGGCGCAGCCGGTCGGCTGACGGGTCGAATCTCACCCGGTCAAGCAGGCGCCTGAGCGGATCCAGGCAGCCCTGCAGATCACCGATGAAGATCTGCCGCTTCAAGAGCCGGTCCGGTCCTGGCGAAACGGTGCCACGCTGACGACCACATCGCTGACTTCGGTCGACTCGTCGAGCAGGGTGCGACGCACGCGCGCGGCAATGCGATCGGCCTGCGCCAGCGACAGATCCGGGTCGAGCAGGATGCGCACGTCCATGACGATTCGGCCACCCATGCGCCGGGTGCGCAGGTCGGCCAGGTCGCATACGCCATCGACCTGGCGAATCCGGATTTCCAGCTCGGCCTGCTCGCGCGGCGGCGCGGCGGTGTCGACCAGCTCGATCAGGGCCGAGAGCGCGAATCGCCCACCCATCCAGCCAACCATCAGCGCCACCACGATGGCGGCCACTGCGTCCAGGCTGGTCACCCCGAGCATCACCCCGCCAACCCCGGCAATCACGATCAGCGACGACAGCGCGTCGGAGCGATGGTGCCAGGCGTTCGCCGCGATCAGCATCGAGCGGGTCTGGCGCGCGATGACCCGCGTGTAGTGATAAAGCACCTCCTTGGCGAGAACCGACAGCAGGGCAGCCGACAGGGCCAGCCAACCGGGGTTGAGCAAGCGCTCGGGAGAGAGCAGCCGCAAAATGGCATCCACGACAAAGACCACCGCGACACCGAGCAACAGCAGTCCGACAACGGCGGTCGCAACGGTTTCAATCCGCTCATGACCGTACGGATGGTTCTCATCGGGCTCGATCGAGCCCCAGCGTGCGGCGCCAAGCACGACCGCGTCACTGACCAGGTCGGACAGCGAATGGACGCCGTCGACAATCAGCGCCTGGGAATGCCCCAGCACGCCGGCGACGATCTTGCCGAGCGCCAGCGCCAGATTGATCACGGCACCAACCAGCGTGACCCGTCGCTTGGCGGTCCAGTCGCTGCCGGACTGCGTTTCGCCTGCCGGGCTTTCCCTGCCCTCCATCATCGCTGCTCACTGTCCGTTGCGCTGCGTCGCAGGCTGCAGAAGACCAGCCGGTGGGGATTGCACCGGTCAGCCGGTCTGGCGGTCATCGCCGCCAGCTGCCAGTCGTCGTCTGACCAGCTCGGGAAGCGCACGTCGCCATCGATCACGGCATCGATCAGGGTCAGTTCCATGCGGTCAGCTCGCACGATTGCATGGCGGTAGATCTCACCCCCGCCGATCACCATGACCGACTCACCACCGGCCGTCGCCAGGGCCTGGTCAAGGCTGCCGGCCAGGATCACCCCTCCGGGCAATCGCGGTTGGCTGCGGCTGATGACGATGTTGCGGCGTCCGGACAACGGCCGGCCGATTGACTCGAAGGTGCGGCGACCCATGACCACCGGATGACCCAGCGTAATCGCCTTGAAATGACCGAGATCGGCCGGCAGGTGCCAGGGCATGGTCCCGTCGCGCCCGATCACGCGATTGCGCGCCATGGCGGCTACAAGCACAACTTCAGGCTGAGCCATCAGACCGCGATCGGCGCTCTGATCGGCGGGTGCGCCCGGTAGCCAAGCAGCTCGAAGTCGTCAAACTCGAAATCCCCGATATGCCGGCGCTGCGGATTCAGACGCATGGCCGGTAGCGGAAACGGCTCGCGCGAGAGCTGCTCATCGACCTGCTCGAGATGGTTGGTATAAACATGGGCGTCCCCAAGCGTGTGGACCAGCTCGCCGGGCAGCAGTTCGGTGACCTGCGCCACCATCAGCGTCAGCAGCGCGTAGCTCGCAATGTTGAACGGCACGCCAAGAAAGCAGTCGGCCGAGCGCTGGTAGAGCTGACAGCTGAGACGGCCGTCGGCCACGTAAAACTGGAACAGGCAGTGACACGGCGCCAGCGCCATGCGGCCGGCCCGGGCATTGTCCGGCGGCGAGACCGATTCATCGGGAAGATCGGCCGGATTCCAGGCTGACACGACATGGCGACGGGAATAGGGACGCTGGCGGATCTGTTCGATGACCGCACTGAGCTGATCGATGCGGCGACCGTCCGGTGCAGGCCAGGACCGCCACTGCGCGCCGTAGACCGGACCCAGGCTGCCGCTATCGTCGGCCCATTCATCCCAGATGGTAACCCCGTGGCGCTGGAGGTAATCGATCCGCGTATCCCCGCGGATAAACCACAGCAGTTCGTGGATGATCGACTTCAGGTGCAGCTTCTTGGTGGTCACCAGCGGAAAGGAGTCGGCCAGGCCGAAACGCATCTGGTAGCCGAAAACGCTCAGTGTGCCGGTTCCGGTACGATCGCTGCGGCGCCGGCCGTGGTCGCGCACGTGGCGCAGCAGATCGAGGTAGGTGTTCATGACCGTCCCCGATAGGCCCATACCATCAGCGCAACGCCGGCAACCAGCATCGGTAGCGACAGCACCTGACCCATGGTGACCCAGTCGAAGGCCACGAAGCCCAGATGCGCGTCGGGTTCGCGGAAAAACTCCGCGATACTGCGAAACAGCGCGTAACCCACCAGAAATGCGCCGCCCACCGCTCCGGTCGGGCGCGGGCGTGCCAAGAACAGCCACAGGATGATGAACAGGGCCAGCCCTTCCAGCGCTGCCTGGTAGAGCTGGGAGGGGTGGCGGGCAAACTCGTCGAGCGCGCCGGACAGATACTGCTGGTAGAGCGTCTGGGTGACCCCGCTGTCGGCCGGCACCGATGATGGAAAGATCATCGCCCAGGGCACATCGGTCTTGCGGCCCCACAGTTCCCCGCCAATGAAGTTGCCCAGTCGACCGGCGGCCAGACCGAGCGGAACCAGCGGCGCCACGAAGTCGGCCAGACGCAGAAACCCGCAGCCGAGGTGGCGGCCATAGGCCCAGATCGCCACGATAACCCCGATCAGACCGCCGTGGAAACTCATGCCGCCGTCGCGGATGCGAAACACGAACAGGGGATCGGCCAGCAGTTGGTCAAGGCCGTAGAACAGGACGTATCCGAGGCGACCGCCGACAACCACGCCGAGCACGCCCCAGAACAGGAGATCACCAACCCGATCCGGCGACAGCGGCGCATCCTCACGCCGGGCACGCAGGCGCCCAAGCAGCCAGAAAGCGCCGAAAGCGACGAGATACATGAGGCTGTACCAGTACACGGCAAAACCGAAGATCTCGAACGCCACCGGATCGATCTGGTGGAAGTAGTAACTCGATGCGGTCTGATTCATGGTTCCGGATTATCGCAGATGCCCAGCGCTCCTGCGACGCCGGGATCACGACCGGCTGAACGCCCGATGCCTTACCATGGCGCTGCACTCTGACCATCCCTGCAGCCATGAACGAAAACCCGGTCGTCAACCGCCTGTCCGAGGCGCTCAGTCCCTACCTGCTTCAGCACGCCGGCAATCCGGTGGCTTGGCAGCCCTGGGATCGCGAGGCCCTGGCCATGGCGCGCACGCTCGACAAGCCGATTCTGCTGTCGATCGGCTACAGCGCCTGCCACTGGTGTCACGTCATGGCGCATGAATGCTTCGAGGACGATGACATCGCGGCACTGATGAACGCGCATTTCATCAATATCAAGGTCGACCGGGAAGAGCGGCCGGATCTCGATCGCATCTACCAACTGGCTCACCAGCTGCTGACCGGTCGCGGCGGCGGCTGGCCGCTGACGGTGTTTCTCGACCCGGCCAGCCAGGCGCCGTTTTTCGCCGGCACCTACTTTCCGCCGCAGCCGCGTCACGGCATGATCGCGTTCGGTGATCTGCTCGGGCGAATCCACCAGATCTGGTCGACCCGGCGCGACGAACTGCGCGCCCAGCATCTCCAGGTCCAGGAGGCATTGCAGGCGATCGCGGCGCCGCGACCGGGTGGCAGTGACGACCTGCAGGCCGCCCTGGACTCTCTCGCTGCCCAAGCCCATGCACACTTCGATCGCGACAACGGTGGCTTCGGGGCCGGTCCGAAATTCCCGCAGGCACCGCTGCTGGCCGCGTTGGCCGAAATCGGCGGTGAGCAGTCGGCACAAATGCTGGGCGACACCCTCGATGCCATGGCCCGCAACGGCCTGCACGACCATCTCGGCGGCGGCTTTTTCCGCTACTGTGTCGACGCTGTATGGGAGATTCCGCACTTCGAAAAGATGCTTTCCGACAACGCTTTGCTGCTGCGACTCTACGCCGAGGCCGCGCAGCGATGGAACCGTCCGGACTTGCGCGAAGTCTGTAAACGCCTGGTCCAATGGCTGCAAGCCGACATGGCGCTCGAGGGCGGCGGTTTCGCGGCCAGTCTGGATGCCGACAGCCACGATGGCGAGGGCGCCTATTATGTGTGGACGCGCAAGGAGGTCAGCGAACGCCTGATCCGCGACGAAGAGGCGCTGTTCAGCGCGCGCTTCGGTCTGGACGGCCCGCCCAACTTCGAAGGCCGGCACTGGCACCTGGTCATCGCCCGCTCACGCGGCGAGCTGGTCGAGCAAGGTCTGGACGAAGATGAGCTGGACCACCGCCTGGAATCGGCGCGAAAGCGCCTGCTGGCGGTCCGGAACAAGCGCCCGGCACCGGGCCGAGACGACAAACTGCTGGCTGGCTGGAACGGTCTGGTCATCGAGGCCCTGGCTGTCGCTGGCCGGCTGCTTGGACGCGAGGACTGGCTCGAGCTGGCGGCTGTCGCGCTCGACGCCGTCGCCGTCAGGTTGTTCGGCCACGAACCGCCACGGGCCGTATGGCGCAACGAGCGCAGCGCCCAGACCGCGTTGCTCGATGACCACGCCAACGCATTGTGCGCCATTCTGGACATGCTCGCCTGGCGCTTCGAGATGCGCTGGTTCAACCTGGCCAGCCGTCTCGCCGGACGCATCATGGATCAGTTCATTGACCCGGAACGCGGCGCGCTCTACCTGACGCCGCGCGACTACGAACCGCTGCTGACCCGGCCCCTGGCACACGCCGACGATGCCACCCCGGCCGGCGCCGGACAGGCCGCGCTTGGGCTGAGCCGGCTGGGCCATCTGTCCGGTCGAATCGCCCTGGTCGACGCGGCGCGGGGCGTCATCGAGGCCGCCAGCGGCGATATCGCCCGTTCGCCCATGGCCCACGCGACCCTGCTGCGTGCCTGGCAGGCCATCGAGCAGCCCAGACCCCAGGTCCTGCTCGCAGGCCCGGACCATCCCGTCGCCGACTGGCATCGACAACTGACCGCCGATCCGCGGCTTGACGTCTACCGCCTGCCGCCGGGTCTTCCGGTCGAGGATCTGCCGGAGCAACTGGCAGAGCTGGCAGTGCGCGACCAGGCCACTGCCGTGACCTGCCTCGGCCGGCGCTGCCTGAGCCCGGTTCACACATTCGCCGATCTCGAGGCCAGTCTGGCTGATTCGACCAACTGACGCCAACCGGTCGGAATCCGCGTAGAATCCGCAGTCTATGAGCCTGGCGTTACCCAATTACCATGCACTCGGCGTACTGATCCTGGTGCTGCTGGCCCTGGTGCTGTTCTCGCGCGACCGCATTCCGCTCGAGACCACCTCACTGGTCGTGCTGGTGATTCTGACGGTGGGATTCCAGCTCTTCCCCTACAGCAGCCCGGACGGACGCGAACTCAGCCCGACCGATTTCTATCTCGGATTCGGTCACCAGGCGCTGATTGCCGTGTGCGCCCTGATGATCCTCGGTCATGGCTTGATTCGTTCCGGCGCGCTGGAGCCAGTCGGGCGCCTGCTGGCGATTTCCTGGCGCAGGGCGCCTGCTTTGTCGCTGCTGGCCACTTTGCTGGTGTGCGCCGTGCTCAGCGCATTCATCAATAACACGCCGATCGTCGTGATGTTGCTGCCGATCCTGCTCGGGGTTGCACTGCGCACCGGACATTCGCCTTCAGGCATGTTGCTGCCGGTCGGCATGATCAGCATCGTCGGCGGCATGGCCACGACTATCGGCACCTCGACCAACCTGCTGGTGGTCAGCGTTGCTGCGGATATGGGCGTGGCGCCCTTTCGGATGTTTGATTTCATCATTCCAGCCGCGATCGCGGGGACCGTGGCGCTACTCTACCTGTGGCTGCTGGCGCCGCGGCTGCTGCCGCAACGACCGGTTCCCATGCAGTCGACGGTCAAGCGTCTCTATACCGCCCAGATCCGGCTTGCACGCGGCAGCGACGCGGTCGGCCTGACGCTGGCCGAGGCCATCGAGCGATGCAACGGCGAGCTGAAGATCGAGAAGATACAGCGCGGGCCCGGCGTGTTCGTCACGCCCCTGCCCGACGTCAAGCTCAAGGCCGGCGACCGCATCACAACCACCAACACCCAGGACAATCTGCGCGAGTTCGCGCATGTGCTTGGCGGCAAGCTGTTTTCCGGCGATGTCGAGGTCGACGACGCCCATCCGCTGGGTCCCGGTGACCAGAAGATCGCCGAGGTGGCGGTGACGCCACAGTCGCGGCTGCTCGGCTCACGTATCAGCGAAGCCAGGTTGCTGTCGCGCTATGGTCTGCGCCTGCTGGCCCTGCACCGCTTCAACCGCGAAGAGCAAACGCGCAGCACGGGCCTGGACAATACCGTGCTGCGCTCGGGTGACGTGCTCCTGGTGCAGTCGTCATCTTCGCGACTGGATCAGCTCAAGGACGGCGGTGACCTGCTGGTGCTCGATGGTTCGGTCAATCTACCCAAGACCAGCAAGGCCCCTGTGGCGCTGTCGATCATGTCCGGCGTCGTGATCATCGCCGCTTTCGGAGTGCTGCCGATTGCCCTCAGCGCCGTATGCGGCGTACTGGCGATGCTGCTTACCCGCTGCCTGAACTGGAAGGAAGCGATGAACGCGCTGTCGATCCAGGTGGTGATGATCATTGTCGCCTCGCTGGCCCTGGGCGCTGCGCTGATGCGCACCGGGGGCGCAGACTGGCTGGCGCAGGTGTTTTTGAGCGCCAGCTTCGGGGTTCCGTCCTGGGCCATTCTCGGAGGCCTGATGCTGGCCATGGCGGCTTTGACCAACGTCGTATCCAACAATGCCGCCGCCGTCATCGGAACGCCGATCGCCATCAGTCTGGCGCAGCAGCTGATGCTGCCGGCAGAACCGTTCGTTCTGGCGGTGCTGTTCGGCGCCAACCTCAGTTTTGCCACACCGATGGCCTATCAGACCAATCTGCTGGTCATGAACGCCGGCGGCTACAAGTTCAATGATTTCGTCCGTGTCGGGCTGCCGCTGATGATGCTGCTGTGGGCCGTGCTGACCCTGACGCTGACCTATGCCTACCGGATTTAGTCGCTTCCGGCCCCTGCTGGTGCCCGTACTGGTCGCACTGCTGTTGACCGGCGCAAGAACCACATACAGCGACTCCGGCCCGCGAGTGATCAGCCTGGCACCCCATCTGACCGAGCTGGTTTTCGCCGCCGGTGCCGGCGATCGACTGGTCGGCGTGATCGCCCACAGCGACTGGCCGCCGGAAGCCGGGCAGCTGCCGCGAATCGGCGACGCGTTTCGCCTGGACATGGAGCGCATCGTCGCCCTCGAACCGGATCTGGCCCTGGCCTGGCAAGGAGGCACGGCGCTGGCCGCCGCGAATCACCTGGAGCAGTTCAGTATCGAGCTGGTCTGGATCGACATCCGCCGGCTCGACCAGATCGCCGACGCCATCGAGCAGATCGGCAACCGGCTCGGCACACCGGTGGCTGCGCGCCAGTCGGCCTCAAGCTTCCGCGATCGCTTGCGGTTGGTGCCGCAGGCGGGCACCGATGAGCAGCGCGTCACCGTGTTCTACCAGATCTCGGCCCGGCCGCTGTACACCCTGGGTGGCCGACACCTCATCAACGAGATCTTCGAGCGCTGCGGGGCGCGCAATCTGTTCGCGGAACTCGACACCGAAGCGGCTGTGGTTGACCGTGAGGTCGTGCTGGCGGGCCGGCCGGACCTGGTGCTGGCTGGAACCGAGGGTCGCGACAATCCGGTCAGCGACCCGCTGGAGCACTGGCGGCAGGCGGCGTCACGGCACGACTGGTCGCCTCGGCTGGCAACCATTGATGCCACCCGGCTGATGCGCCCGACACCGCGCATTCTCGAGGGTATCGAGCAGGTCTGTGCGCTGACTCGGGCCATTCCGACCGCGCGCTGAGTTCAGGCTGCCTGCGGCTCCAGCCTGCTCATGACACCGCCGGGCGGTGCATTCGGTCCCTTCGACGGTGCCGGTATTCGCTCAAGCTGTTTCGCGGCCTTCGCGCCAGCCAAGCAGCACGCGGGCCAGGGCGGGCAGCAGCAGCATTGCGCCGATCATGTTGAAGATGAACATGAAGCCGAGCAGGATGCCCATGTCGGCCTGGAACTTCAGTTCGGAAAACAGCCAGGTTCCGACACCGACCGCCAGGGTAATGGCGGTAAAGAACACCGCTCTGCCGGTCAGGCGCAAAGTGCGGAAATAGGCATCATCCAGGCTCAGACCGTCGGCCATGAAGGCGCGCATGCGGCTGAAGATATAGATGCCGTAGTCAACACCGATGCCAACGCCGAGCGCGACAACGGGCAGGGTATTGACCTTCAGGCCGATCCCCAGATAAGCCATCAGCGAGTAGGCCAGGTAGCTGACCAGTACCAGCGGGAGCACAATGCAAAGCGTGCCCAGCACGGTGCGGAAGGTAATCAGGCACAGCACGATGATCGCGGCATAGACGTAGATCAGCATCGGGGTCTGGGCAGCCGCCACTTCCTGGTTGGTCGCGGCCATCACGCCGACGTTACCCGTGGCCAGTCGAAACAGCAGTGGCGGATGATCGCCGTCTTCCGGCCAGTGACCGTGCGCCGTCTCAGCCGGCGGCTCATAGCCCAGTCGCTCTATGGTGATCTCGTCTTGCAGCTCGTGGGCGCGCTTGACCACGCGGTCGATCGTCTCGGCGCGATGATCTTCGGTAAACACCATCACCGGCATCGCGCTGCAGTCCCGATTGAGCAGGCCGGAGTCCGTTTCGATGTTCTGCAGGCTTTGCCGGAGCACGAACTTGTTGCGCGGTAAAACCTGCCAGCGGAGATTGCCCTCGTTCCAGCCAGCGGTAATCAGCTTGGCGACCATGGGCAGGGAAATGACCTGCTGCACGCCCTCGACATTGCGAATGTGCCAGGCGAAGCGATCAATCGCATTCATGACCTCGAAAGACTCGGTGCAGGCGCCGGCTTCAGTCTGAGCGATGACGCTGATCACGTCCGTTCCCAGCGAAAACCGATCCGCAATCAGGCGCGCATCCTGATTGTAGCGGGCGTCTTCACGCAGCTCCGGCACGCCCGGTTCGGAATCCCCGATCTTCATGTCCTGAGCCTTGACCCAGGCCAGCGCAAAAAGGACCACACCGACAACCAGCGCCGATATCGCGACGCCGCGGCGAGTGAAGCGCGCGATCAGATCCCATACCGGGCTGGGACGCTGGCTGTGCTCGTACTGCTTGCGCCGCTTCTTGTCCTCGTTGCGCAGGCGCACGTAGGAAAGCAGGACCGGCAACAGCAGCAGGTTGGTGAAAATGATGACAGCGACGCCGATACTGGCGGTAATGGCCAGTTCCTGAATGATCTGGATATTGATCAGCAGGATGGTCAGAAAGCCAATCGTATCGCTGAGCAGGGCAATCGATCCGGGCGCCAGCAGGCGTGCAAACGTCGCCTTGGACGCATCGAGGCTGGAAACCGGTTTCACCTCCTCGAGCGGGATGCCGTCCTGTACCATGCCGATCGGTGAATGACCGCCGAACAGCTTTTCGGCGTTCCACCCGCTGATCATCTGAACGCCATGGCTGACGCCGATGGCGAACACCAGAAACGGCGTCAGAATATTCATCGGGTCGATGCCATAGCCCATCAGGCTCAGCAGGCCAAGCTGCCAGATGACGGCGGTGACCGAGCAAACCAGCGGCAGGACGGTCAGCCAGAGCGAGTGAGAATAGGCCAGCAGCAGGATCGCGGTAATCAGGAACGCCAGGCCGAAGTAAACGACGACGCCACGCGCGCCATCGGCCACATCGCCGACAATCTTGGCAAAGCCGATGATGTGTACGGTATGCCCGTCTTTCTCGAATTCCGTGCGAATGGCTTCCAGGCGCTTGGCGACATCCTGGTAGTCCAGGGTCTCGCCGGTCGACGGATCTTCCTCGAGCAGATTGGCCCAGACCATGGCGCCCGAAAAATCCTCGGCCACGAGACGACCGACTTCACCGGACTTGATGATGTTCGAGCGCACCGTATCGAGCATCTCGGGCGTCGGCGAGAAATCGGCCGGGATGACGTTGCCGCCGGCAAACCCGTCCTCGACGACCTCGACGAATCGAACGTTGGGGGTAAAGATGGAGCGAACGCTGGCACGATCGACACCCGGCACAAAGAACACCCGGTTGCTGACCTGCTCGAAGGCGGAGAAAAACGCCGGCGTGAACATGTCGCCGTCTTCTGCCATCAGCGCAACCATGATGCGGTTGGCGCCGCCGAATTCCCGCTCATAGTCCAGGAAGGTCTGCATGTAGGGATGCTCGAGCGGCAACTGCTTCTTGAAGCCCGCATCGACACGCAGCTGCAGCGTGGAGTACACCATCACCGCCGTTCCGACAACAAAAAGCAGCAGGATCAGGGGTCGAATACTGAAGACGAAATTGCTGATTCGGCGCGTCAGCGTGCTGGCTTCACTCATGTTTCAGTCCATCCTCTCCGGCCAGTATCATGCTGCCGTCACTGGTATAGGCAATCGCGGCATAGTCGCTGCCCAGACGGTCCTCACTGACCGAGAAACGCCCGCTCTGCGGATCGTAAGTAAGCACGGTGGCCGCCGCCCCCACCATCACCGGGCGTCCGTCCGGGTCGAGCGCGCCGCCCATCAGATTCGACTGCACACCGCTGTCGAGCAACTGCCAGTCGTCGCCGAAATTGCGCGTCAGCTGCACGTTGCCGCGCAGTCCGAATGCCAGCACGCCATCGAAGATCGGCAGCAGGCCGAACATCGATCCGGGGTATGGAAAACGAAAACTCTCGAAGCTCTCGCCCTGATCGCTGCTGCGAAATCCGTAGCCGCGCTCGCCGGCAACCATGAGCCGCCCGTTCATCGCCAGGATCGCGTTCAAGTGACACTCCAGGAATTCGTAGCAGCCACGATCGAAATCCTCTGAGGCGTCATAGAGTTCGTCTTCCCAGTCCGCCAGGGTGTCCTCATCGGTCTCGGCGTGCTCTGCTTCGGCAGCAGCCGCTTCTTCCCAGTCGATCGCTTCGGAAACCAGCAGATCGGCCATGTCTTTGGCCGTCCAGGTGCGACCACCGTCGGTGGTTGTCATCACCAGCCCGTATGCACCCACCGCAAGACCTTCGTTAGCGGTAAAGAAATGCACGTCGAGCAGCGGCTTTTCCCAGTCGGGCGCGAAGTGCTGCAGCTGCCAGGTGCGTCCGAGATCGGAACTGTGAATGATGGTTGTATCGTGACCGACCGCCCACAAACGCCCGCCGACAAAGGCAACCCGGGTGAGCGTTGACCGTACCGGGACGGACTCGGCCTGTTCCCAGTCCTGACCGTTGCGTGAAATCAGCACGTGCCCCCGTTCACCCACGGCCACGTAGCGCTCACCGGCCCGCTCCACGTCCAGGATCAGGGACTGGGCAGCCAGGGCGGCGGGTTCAGCCGGCTTCGGTTCGACGGACTGGGCTGCAGCCAGCAGCGGCAGCAGGCCGACAGCCAGCGCAAGCGACAGGTGGAATCTCATCAGGCCTCTCTCCCGAACAACGGGGCCGACCCGCGGTCGGCCCCTGGTTGGACTGCCCGCCGATCAGCGGCGGCCGCGGGTGCGAAGCGCCTGCGGCGTGTAGTTGCTCGGGCTGAGCTCGACGTTGAATGTCGGTACCGGATCCTGGTTATCGATGCCGTCGGCAAGGTAACGTCCGGACTGCAGGTCCATGTGCGAAAGCACCGACGACCAGTAGGTCGGCAGCTCATAGTAGTTGATCGTATGTGCCTCGGACACACGCCACAGATCGCCGCGCTGGTCGTAGTGGTCAAGCAGGGCAATCTGGTAGCTGTCTTCATCCAGATAGAAGGTGCGGCGCGGATGAATATGACGCGTGCCCTCCCTGAGGGTGGCCTCGACAATCCAGACCCGGTGCAGCTCATAGCGCATATACTGGGGATCGAGGTGGCCGGGCATGACCAGATCATCGGCCGTCAGCTCACCGCTGTGCACGCCGTAGGAATTGTAGGGAATATACATTTCCTTCTTGCCGACGATCTCCCAGTTGTAGCGGTCCATGGCACCGTTGAACATGTCGGTCATGTCGTTGGTGCGCAAGCCGTCAGAGGCGGTACCGGGATTGTCATAGGCCACATTGGGGGCACGACGCACGCGGCGCTGGCCGGGATTGTAGATCCAGGCCTGGCGCGGCTGCTTGAGCTGATTGAGCGTCTCGTGAACCAGCAGAATGTTGCCGGCCAGGCGCGCGGGCGACAGCACTTCCTGGAAGAAGTAAAGCAGGATGTTGTCAGTATCCTCGATCGTCATTCCTTCCCGATAGTACAGGCCAAGGATTTCCTCGCGCAGACGAATCAGCTGGAAATTGCCGCTGGCCGTGGGGACGACCTGATTGTTGTAGCGCGCTCCACCGATGCCCTTGAACTTGAGCTTGTGGTTCCAGATCAGGTGATAGGCGTTCTGCGGCAGCGGAAACGGGAAGCCCTCGTAGACATCCTCAACGCCCTCACCGTTGGCCACCAGCCGACCGGTCGTGGCGTTGTCGATGGTCGCCTCGTAGATGCGCTCGGGAAACGACGCACTGCGGCGAGTGGGATACACCTTCATGTAGTAGGTGTCGGGGTAGCGCTCGAATACCGCCATCTGCCCGGCCGAGAGACGATCGGCGTACTCCTGATAGTTCTCGCCGGTAATGGTGAACAGCGGCTCGTCATTCGGGAACGGGTCAGGGTGACGGTCCCCGGGCTGGTAACCCTCGGGCCAGTCATCGCGGCTGATGCCACCATCCCAGGCCGGAATCGTTCCTTCGGCATTGCCGGCGCGGATGGATCCCATCGGGGTCAGGTCGCGGCCCAGCCTCGCAATGTTCTCCGGCGTGCGCGGGATGATAACCTCCAGGTCGGTCTGGGCAACGACCGGCTGTGAAGCCGCATCGACGACTTCACCCTGCGCCGTGGCAGCCATCTCCTCGCTCGCTTCATCGGCCAGGGCCGGTTCATCTTCGTCTTCGGTCGCAGCTGCGGCCTGAGCCGCTTCTTCGGCCGCCTGAGGTTCGGCTTCGGCGCGGGCTGCTTCCTCGGCCGCCTGACGCTCAGCCTCGGCACGGGCCGCTTCTTCGGTCGCCTGACGTTCGGCTTCGGCGCGGGCCGCTTCCTCGGCCGCCTGACGCTCGGCTTCGGCACGGGCTGCTTCCTCGGCTGCCTGACGCTCAGCCTCGGCACGGGCCGCTTCCTCGGCTGCCTGACGCTCGGCTTCGGCGCCGGCTGCTTCCTCGGCTGCCTGACGCTCGGCTTCGGCACGGGCTGCTGCCTCGGCTGCCTGACGTTCAGCTTCGGCCTCGGCGCGGGCTGCTGCCTCGGCTGCCTGACGTTCGGCTTCGGCGCGGGCGGCTTCCTCGGCTGCCTGACGCTCGGCCTCGGCGCGGGCTGCTTCTTCGGCCGCCTGACGCTCGGCCTCGGCACGGGCTGCTGCCTGTTCAGCCGCGCGGCGCTCGGCCTCGGCAGCCGCCTGGCGCTCGGCGGCCTCACGCTCGGCACGCGCCGCTTCTTCGGCTTCGAAACGATCGGCCATTGCTGCTTGTTCAGACGAGCGGTCGGTCTGATCGGCGTCGGGTGTTGTTCCGCAGCCGGCCAGAATGGCGCCCAGAGCGAGCGCAGCGAAGACCTTCATCTTCTTGTTGGGGATTTGATCGACCATTGTGACCTCCGCGTCAGAATGAATAGCTCAGGGATGCCGCCACGAAGTCGCGGTCACCGAGAAGGTTGTTGATTCCGGCTCCGAAGAAGCTGGTATACGACAGGCTCGCCCGCCATCTGGCCTGATAGTCGAAGCCCAGACCAAAGGTCAGCTGCTTGCGACCATCAATGAAGTTCCCGCCCGGTCCCGGCGCGACACCGTTGACGTCATGGTTGAACGCCAGGCGCGGCGTCAGGTTCCACGATGTCCCGAAGATCGAGTTGTAGGTCGGCGCAACCACCAGCCTGTAGCCCCAGCTGAACGAGGTGACGTAGCCGTCGGTTGTCGTGATCGGACTGCGTGAGTTACCGCCCGTCAGTCGTGACGGCCCGCCGAAGGTATCGGTGCCCGGGCCTTCGAACCGCAGTTCGCTCCAGGGCGGCAAATCCCAGACATGAGTGGCACCAAACTCCCCGACCAGGGCCACCTGGTTGGCACGCAGGAAATTGCCGGGCCCGAACAGATTGACCAGGGTGAACTGTGCCTGCGAGACCTCGCGGCGCTCATAGCCCTGGATATACTCGCCCGGCTCGAAATCACCCAGCTGGCTGATAAACCGGTTGTAGGGCTCCGGAATGGCCTGATTGAGCGGCGACAAGCCGGCGTAGAGCAATTCGACATCATCAATCTGGACGGGCAGATTGTCACGATAGCTGACTTCGCCGGCCAGCGACCAGCCGCCCGGAATGGTCGTGTTGAAGCTCACGCCGAACAGGTCGATATCCTCCGGGTACTCGACAATCACAGCACCTGAGGACGGCGCAGCGTTCGACACAGCGCGACCCGAAAGCACCGGCAGACGGCTGTGATAACGCAGATAGTACAGGCCGAACTCGGTGTCGTTCAGCCAGGGGGCGAAGTAGCGGAACGACAGTCCGAACTGGCCGCTGTCGGAAGGACGGTTGTCGGGGTCGCGCGGAAAAGCGGCTGAACAGCCGATCGCGATCAGTTCCGGCGGCAAGTCCAGGTCACTGGCGCTCAGGTCGCCCACCACGCAGGTCCGGTTGTAGAGATCGGGATTGCGCACCGGCTGGCCAACCAGGCCGAAGTTGAGCATGACATAGCGACCGCCGGCCGTGGCAAAGTCATTGGTTGCAAAAAACGTGCCCGATGGCTCGGCTTCCACCTCGTCCCATTCGAACATCGCCACGCCCTCAAATGACAGATTGGGGGTTATGTCAAAGGTGCTCCACAGCATGTTGAGCGGCAGAAAGGCATCCCGCAGCTCGGCGCCGGCGGTTCGCAGCGCGGTCACATCGACCGGGTTGATCGTGTTGATCCCCCCGGCGATAAACGTGCTTTCGCCCCAGCTAACCACCTGGCGACCGAGTCGCACCGATGCTGTGTGGTCACCGACGTCAAAGTCGGTCCAGAGATAGGCGTCGAGCAGTCGAGCGCGCTCGCCGACATAGTCCTTGGCGCCCTCGGACAGCTCATCCATCTGGTTGAGCTTGAAGTCGTAGAAATAGTTGCCGCGCACGAAAGCGCCCCAGCGCCCGGCGTTGATATCGAGCTCGGAGGTGATGCGGGCCTGATTGAAAATCGTATCCCACTGGTCGAAGTTCAGATTACCGTCATCGGAGTTGGCCGAAAACCGGCCGGTCGCGGCAATCTGGTCTTCCAGCGGCTGCTGCACGATCAGCGGGTTGAAGTGCGATTTGGCGACCAGGTCGTTATCACGGTCCTCGACTCGGAAACCAACGCCATAACTCACCGTCGTGTCGAGCCTGATTGCGACGTTTTCGGTGCTCAGATCGAGCGCCTGCGCCTGCTGGGCGGTTAGGGCCAGACCGATGGCACAGGCCAGTGCATGCGGTCGGATATTGGCACCGCGCCGGCGTGTGTTGAATGCTTGCCGTTTCATGTTCGAATTCTCCCTGTCAGTCGGTCTGGATGAGTGACGGATCGCCAATGACGACCATGGCGCCTCCGGAAGCCACCATGCTGGCAGCCTGACCCTGCATTTCGGCCGTGGCCGCCGGCGAAGCGGCCGGACTCAGCAACGAGCCATGATCGCCCTGGATCATGCGAACCGCACCGCGGATGCCCATCGGGTCCTGAACGGTATCGGTGATCGCATCCAGGCCCATGACCGCGATCAGCGGTTCGGTGCCCGACAGCGGCGCGCCCGGAACGGCATTGGGAACCACCGCGTCGCCGGCAACCTGCTGCAGCAGAATGCTGTTGGTCGCGGCCGCGGTCGCGCCCCAGTTGATCGGGTCGGCCGAGTCGATCACGGTCTGTGCGGCCAGCAGGAACTGGGCGAACTCCGGCGAGCCGGGCTCGATGCCAGCACCCTGCAGCCCGGCGCGAATCACCGGGCCGAAAGTATCCGATCCTGCCAGCAGGTTGGCGATGCCACCGCCCGGCACCGACAGGACGCCGTTTCCGACCGTCGGCTCAACCGCCAGGAAGGCAGTGCCGGTGATGGCGCCAAGCGAAATACCGACGAAGTTGATATTGGAGCCATCCAGATCGGCAACGCCATCGCCGTCGATATCCATCCGCGGTATGTTGAGCGCCAGCGTGGACAGATCGACCTGTGCCTGGCGCAGGTTGTCTCGCGCCGTCAGCAGGCTTTGCAGATTGATAAACCAGGCGCCTGACCCGTCGATGGCGCCGTCGGGTCCCGGTGCACCGGTGGCGTTATCCTGAAAATCAACGTCGAAAGTGCGCTCATTGGCGATCGGCGCAAACGGCGTGTTGCCGACATAGAAGGCCGCCAGCGGCTGCTCCGGATCGAGCGGGTCGGTCTGGGTGATGCCGTGCAGCGGCAAATCGATGGCGACCACGGCAAAGCCGATCGAGGCCATGGTATCGGCCAGCGCCAGCATCTGGCTTCGGTTACCGGTAATCCCGTGCTGGAAGATCACCACCGGCCAGCCGGCTGCCGGACGAACGTGTCCGGACGCCGCATTGGGGACTGTCATCAGCATCGGTACGACCTGGCGATCGGTCTCGACCGGAATCGGGTTGGCCACCGTCACGTGGGTCGAGGTCGGATCGAGCCCGAACCCGTCGAACGGCGGGACGTAGGCGCCGGGCTCGGCCTGCCAGAATCGATTCAGCGGTGCCGTCGGGTTGTCTGCTGATGGCACACCGAGGTAGTAGGGCAGCTCGATCACCCCGATATAGAGATCGGCAATCCCCGGGGACGCGCCCGGCGGCAGCACATCGGCGGTGGTCAGACAGGCACCCGGAGCAACACAGGCCTGGGCAATCTGGGTGTCGGTGGTATCGAGCAGTGATCGCACCACGCTGAGCACCGGCGTTACCGACTGTGTGGTCGCGGTAAACGACAGCACGATGTCGTCGCGAGCGATGCCCTGCGATCCGGCCGCGGCCAGATGGGTGTTGATCAGCTGCCGCAGCGGCTCCAGCGCCCGCGCGGTGGCGTCGTCGAGCAGCGGATCAGTGCTGTTGCCGTTGGCGTCGACCAGCGGTGCGGGACGCTTGGCCAGAAAATAGGTCTGGGCCGGCGTGGCCGGATTATCGCTGTTGTCGCGAATGCCGTTGGTCACCACAGCCATGTAGCCGGTCATCTCCTGCAGCGGCCGGAGCGGCACGATCGCGATGGTGCTCTCCTCGTCGCTCGACGATGCAACGACCGCGACGTAATCCTGTCCTGGAACCAGTTCGCGGTTGACCGCCTGAACCGCGGCGGTGCCGGTCACGAACTGCACCTCGAAAAAGCGCACGCTGCTGCCGGGGACCACCGTCGAGGGATCAACCGGCGCGCTGAACGAGAAGGTCCAGGGCGCGACGGTACTGAACCCGTCGAGTGCGTTCATGGCGACGGCCGGGTCGGAAAAGTCGGTTGGGTCCGCCACCGGAATATTCAGCGTGAGATCAGTTGTCCCGGACAACAACAGGCTGTTCGGAAACGGAATGTCGCCGCCGCTCGGGTCGAAGCGTGCGGTAATGACCCCATCGATCGGATCACCCTCGGGATTCTCGGCCGGGCCTTGCGGTACGGTGCGATCCACGCTCGAACTGCCGCCGCAACCAACCAGCCACAGGAGCGCGAATGCTAGGGCCAGAAATCGGCATGACTTCATTAGTTTTCTCCCCAAAGCAGAGATGATTTATGGTTTATCGATACTGTCCGGTATGTTGAACAGCCGATCAGACTTCGCTCGTATGATATGAACATGTTCTTTACTTTTGCAAGCGGCTCGCGACAACGCGCGCTCGCGGCCCTCGGTCCCGGCCTGATCATGGCCGGCGCAGCGGTCGGTGTTTCCCATCTGGTGCAGTCGACGCGGGCCGGCGCCGACTACGGTACCACGCTGTTGGTGCTGGTGCTTGCCGCCTGCCTGTTGAAGTACCCGTTTCTCGAATTCGGGCCCCGCTACGCTGCCGCCACCGGCGAAAGCCTGATTGCCGGATACCGGCGCCTGGGACGCTGGGCGCTGGGGCTTTTCGCCATCATCACGCTGGGAACGATGCTGATCATCCAGGCCAGCGTGACGGTGGTGGCCGCCGGGCTGGCCGGCGTTGTGTTCGGGCTGGATCGTTCGATCACGACCCTTTCAGCGGCCGTCCTCGTCGGCTGTTTCGTGGTGCTGGCGCTTGGCCGCTACCGCGGCCTTGATCGGATCATGAAGCTGATCATGGCGGTTCTGGCCCTGTCAACGCTGCTGGCCGTTGTCCTGGCCCTGGGCAGCGGTCCGGACTGGCAGGCGCTCGACCCGCGCAGCGGCTGGCCGCAGGTCTGGACCGCCGGCGGCGTCGCGTTCCTGCTGGCGCTGATGGGCTGGATGCCGATACCGCTGGACGTCGCCGCATGGCACTCGCTGTGGACGCTCGAGCGCGGCCGGCAGACCGGCCGGGCTGCCAGCGTTGCCGATGCGGCATTCGATTTCCGCGTCGGCTATATCGGTGCCACCGTGCTGGCCGCCCTGTTTCTGATGCTCGGCGCGCTGGTGCTCTACGGTGGGGAGTCCTTGCCGGATGCCGCTGTGGCCTTCTCGGCACGCCTGGTCGACAGCTATGCACTCGCCCTGGGCGAATGGTCCCGTCCCCTGATTGCCGTCGCCGCTCTGACCACGATGTTCTCGACCACGCTGGCCGTCACCGACGCCTATCCGCGCGTACTCAACGCCCTGTTCGATGCCGCCCGCGGCGTCGAACCGTCATTGTCGCGAGGCGCGGCTCATCGGGCCCGCTACCCGGTCGCGCTGCTTGTGGTCGCGGCGGGCGCACTGATCATCATTCATTTCTTCGGCCACCGCTTCACCGTGCTCATCGACTTTGCCACGACCGTCTCGTTCCTGGCCGCGCCGCTACTGGCCTGGCTCAACCTGCGGCTGCTGACCAGCACTCACGTGCCGGCCGAACACCGGCCCGGTCGCGGCCTGCGTCTGCTCGCCTGGGTCGGGCTGTGGTTTCTGGTGGCGTTCTGCCTGGTGTGGATCGGATGGCGCCTGGTCTGATCAGTCGCTAGCCCGCATTATTCATGAATTCACTCGCGCCCTTGCTTGCGCCTTGTCCGCACAGCGGATTTTTCTCCCTCGGAAATACAGCCTGGTATTCCGCTCGGTCGGAAAATCCGCTGTGCGAACAATCCCCTGCGCAATCATCGCGGCGATTCATGAATAATGCGGGCTAGTGGGCCATGCGGCTAATTAGCCGGATGGCCCACTAGCGCCGAGCCCGGCGACAAACACCGGGTGATCTTCACCGAACGGCACCGGGGCCGGGCGCCCTTCACGATAGCGCGCCATGTTCTGTTCCAGCTCCGGGCGCTCGGTGAGGATGCCGCGCTTGACGGCCTCGAACATCGCCTGGGCCTGGTAGTCGATGGCATCATCGAATTCGCCCCGGGCGGCGTGCACCATGGCCAGCGTGGCTGCAGAACGCAGTCCGGGCCGGGCGTCATAGACCAGCTGCGCCCACTCCAGCGCCTGGTCCAGATCGACCGTTTCGGGCGGCAGGCAGCTTGCGTGCATGCGGGCCAGGGCAGTGACGACAGCCTCGCTGTAGCCATCGGTCAGGGTGTGCGCCTGTTCCAGCCACCCCGCGGCTGTGCCGCAGCGCCCGGCCGCCAGCTCGACCAGGCCCTGCCAGTACCTGAAGCGAGCGGCATCGGCAACCTCTTCGGCAGTCTCGGCCAGCCGGGCGAAACGCGCCCCGGCCCCGGTCGTGTCGCCTTTTCGGAGCATGATATGGGCGATGGATTCCTCGACCGCCGGGTCGGTCGCTCCCACCTCGATGGCCCGCTGATAGGCGGCAAGCGCCGCATCGAGGCGTCCGCCAAGCTCCTCGGCCTGACCAAGATAGAAGTGTGCCTGCGGCGATTCCGGATCCAGCTCGACCAGCTCGGAAAACGCGGCACGCGCCTGATCAAGGCGCCCGAGACGCGCCAGCACATCGCCATGATTGCGCACAACGTCCGGATCATCCGGTGCCAGCTCGCGCGCGCGCGCCAGCATTCGCTCGGCGCCCTCGAGCTGTCCGAGCCCGGCCTGGGACAGCCCGGCTTCGAGATAGAACTGCGGGCTGCGCGAGAGCTGGCGGACCTGATCGAGCACCGGATCGGGAAACGGCTCGGCCGCCTCACCGGCCTGCTCCAGATGATCGCGGGCACGCTCCCGATCGCCAACAGCCCGATAGGCGCGACCGAGGAAGTGATGCAAGCGACTCGCGGCCGGCGCGCGCTCGAGCGCCTGTTCGAGCAGCTCGATCGCGCGCTGGTATTGCTGCCGCTCCAGCGCCACACGCCCAAGCCCGCCAAGGACCGCAGGCGCTTCGGGCACCAGCCCCCGGGCACGCTCGAAATCGGCGGCGGCGGCATCCAGGTCCCCGCGCTGCAGCCTGGCCCGGGCGCGATGAATCAGGGCAGCAAAATCGCGCGGATAGAGATCGATCGCCTGATCCAGCGCGGCAATGCCGGCATCCAGCCGGCCCTCGCTGATTTCAACCAGCCCGAGCAAATAGTGCCACTCCTGTCGTTCCGGACGCAGCTCGATGGCGTTGCGATAGGCGGCACGCGCCTGCGCGGTCAGGTCATGGGCAAAGCTGACGTCGGCCAGATGCCCGAACGCCTCGGCCAGCACCGCATCGGCCACGTCCCCGGACAGCGCATGGTCAAGCCGGTCTCGTGCCTCGCTAAGCGCCCGTCGGACCGGCGCGGCGACCTGTTCCAGCGGCAGCTCCGGTACCGGCTCGAGCCCGGCGGTCGCCGTCTGTGCCTGGCCTGGCGCGCACAACAGCAGTGTGGCGAAGACACAAAGCCATTTCAAAATCGTCGTCATTGCCCGGTTCCCCGTTCGATTCGATGATAGCGTCCGACCGCCAGATCGGCGAAAGTTTCCATCTCGCCGTCGGGCCAGCGGACCTGCACGGTCTGCGCTTTCATCCGATCGCCGAGGCCGAACAGGATTCGCGGATCCCTGGCCGATGCGTAGGAACCGTCCCGACGCGAGCGGCGCATCGCCCCCGGGCCATCCTCACCGACCAGCCAGGCACGAACGCCGCTGACCGGCTTGCCGTCGATGCGCGCGTCCAGACCCAGCCAGTGCCGGCCGCTGCCGGCCCGGTTGATCAAAATCTCCACGGGCGCATTGAGGTTGATGACCACCAGATCAGGCTGCCCGTCATTGTTGATATCACCAATGGCCACGCCCCGACTGACGCGCGATGCGGCAAAAGCCGGCCCACCGCGCCGGCTTGCATCCTCGAAACGGCCGTCGCCGCCATTGATGAACAGCTGATTGGCCTGGTGGTAGGGAAACGGATCCCCGGCCCGGGCCAGATGTTCCTCCTCGGTGACCGCGCCGTTGGCCACGACCAGGTCCAGCCAGCCATCCAGGTCGATATCCAGCCAGCCGGTGCCGAAGCCCGTAAACGGCAGGCTGGGCGTAGCCAGACCGGTCGCGATGCTGACATCACTGAACCAGCCGTCACCGTCGTTGCGGTAGAGCGTGTTCGTTTCACGCCGCAGGTGAGTGACGAACAGATCCTCACCGCCGGAGTGATCGTAGTCGGCCGAATCAACGCCCATGCCGGCCTCCGCCACGCCGTCGGCATTGACCGCATTGCCGGCCAGCATGGCCTCGTCGACAAACCGCATGGCTGTCTGATTGACCCAGAAAAAGTTGGCGCTGCCGTCGTTGGCCACATACAGATCCACCCTGCCGTCGCCGTCAAGATCCGACGCCACGACACCCAGTCCGTGGCCGCGAGCCTTGCCGAGGCCGGCCGCATCAGTGATGTCCCGGAAACGGCCATCGCCCTGATTGTGCAGCAAACGATCCAAAGCCGGCGGATACGCCGAGGGCGAACAGTAGTCCAGGCGTCCGGTGCCTGCCGAGCGGCATTCGCGGTGAGCCTCGAAGGTATAGTCGGCATAGTTGACGACCAGCAGGTCGGCCCGGCCATCGCCATCGAAATCCTCGAAGGAGGCACTCACACTCCAGCGCGGATCGTTGACCCCGGCCGCCCCGGTGGTGTTGGTGAACGTCCCGTCACCGTTGTTGCGCCAAAGCTGGTTGTCGCCGAAGTTGAGCACGTAGAGATCGGGGTAGCCGTTGCCGGTGTAGTCGCCGACGGCGACCCCCATGCCGTAGCCACGCGCGTCGATGCCGGCGGCCTCGGTGACGTCCTCGAAGCGAACCACCCACTCGCCGTCGTCGTTGCGGGCCGAGACGTTGCGGTAGAGCCGGTCGCCCGCGGGCCGGTCGCCCGGCGCGATGTCCGGTCCGATCGGCCCGGCCTGGACCAGGTAGAGATCGAGCAAACCATCGCGGTTGTAGTCGAGCAGCGCGGCACCGCCACCCATGATCTCGGGAAAGTAGAATTCACCGCGCATGCCGTTGCGGTACTCGAAATCGACCCCGGCCGCCGGTGCCACATCCTCGAACCATGCCGCCGGGACCGACAAGGCCAGGCCCAGCATACCGAGCCCGCACGCGGCATCGAAAACGCGAACCGTACCGTTTGACATCCGGGAGTGCCTGTTTGAAAGTCGGGGAACACCCCGATAAAGGCGTGCTGACGCCCCTATTCTGCCACCGGCCGCAAACCCGTGCAACGCGCCATGCGGCCGGGCCCGCGCAGCCGGCTTGAAAAAAAAACCACCCTCGCTAGAATTTGACACGCTCCATTGACGTTGGGGGCGCATAAGCTTAAATAGCGGTCTCGCTAGGGGGAGTCAGTGCGGCAGTCAAACCGATCGACACACTTTAATCCGCGACGGAGGACCACGCATGATGCGATATGTCTTGGTGATCGTCTTTTTGGTGGCTTGTGTGACCACGACCCAGGCCGGTACGCCGCCAACCACGGTCTTCATTGACAACGGGATCATTTATGGCGTTTCACAGGACTCGATTCTCAGATCGGATCCCGGCACCGGCGAGATCCTGATCACCTACTCGGACGGATCCGCCGTCTACCGGCAGAACCAACCGCTCCACTCACCGGATTTCGACGCATTGCTCAGCCTGACCGACGAACCGATGTGGATTCACGGCTCGGCCCCGAACAGGCGGGGCAAGGGCGATCAGTTGCAGTCATCCACGTCCGGCGCCGGGCCGCTGAGCGAACCCTGCGCTCAGGAAGCCAATGCGCTGATCGCGGCAATCCAGGCCATGCAGGCTGCCTGTAGCGGTGATGACGCGGCGACATGCGCGAGTGCCCACAGTCACTATGTGCAGGCCGAGAGCGCCTACAGTTCGTGCATGAGACACCATCTCCAGGAACGATAGCGGTTCATTGATCGCCGCTCCTGCTGCGATCGCGCGGCGTTCGCAGCAGCCCCCTCCATACGGCAACTGCATCCGGGCCTGCAAGCGAGACAAGCAGGCCAGCCAGGCCGGCTCTGCCCATTGACTCCACGCCCTGAACCGCCGGCGCTCCACCTTGCCGAACGCCGATCTGGGATACTGCCCAATACAGGCCAGACATCCGGATAAAAGCCGGTCGGAGATTATCGATTGCAAACCAGCAAGAACGGCAAACCGCGGCGTATCGCGGTGGTCAGCTCCTCACGCGCCGACTACGGTCACCTCTACTGGATCCTCCGGGAGCTCGAGGCCGCCGATGACGTCGACCTGCGCATCATTGCCACCGCCGCTCACCTCTCGCCGAAGTTCGGCCACACCGTCGAGCGCATCCGCGCCGACGGCTTCGCCGTGGAGGCCTGCATCGAGAGCCTGCTCGACGCCGACACCGACGTGGCCATGGCCAAGACCATCGGCCTGACCACCCTGGGCCTGGCCGACCTGCTCGGCCGGCTGCGACCCGACCTGCTGCTGGTTATTGCCGATCGCTATGAAATGCTTGCGCCCGCGGCCACCGCGCTGGCCCTTCGCATCCCGATGGCGCATATCGAGGGCGGCGAGATCAGCGAGGGCGCCATCGACGACGCGGTGCGCAACGCGCTGACCCAGATGAGCCACCTGCACTTCGTCTCGACCGTCGAGGCGCGGCGGCGCGTGATGGCCATGGGTGTGCCTGGCTGGCGCGTGCACCGCGCCGGCGCCCCGTCGCTGGATCATCTCGTCAGGAGCGAGCTGCCGTCGCGCACGCTGCTCGAATCACGGCTGGGTATCACGCTGCGGCCGCGGCCGCGGATCGTCGGCATGCACCCGACGACCTGGCTGAAAGACACCGCCAGCGAGGCCCGCGCCCTGTTCGAGGCGCTCGAGAACGCTCCGGCGCCGACGGTGTTCTGCTTTCCCAACGCCGACGCCGGCCACCGGCCCATCATCGGCATGGCGCGCGACTACTGCCGACGCCACGACGACGCGAAGCGCTTCGTCAACCTGGGCACGCTCGACTACTGGGGCCTGCTGCACCACGCGAGCATGCTCATCGGCAATTCCTCCAGCGGCATCATGGAAACCCCCTCGCTGGCCCTGCCCTTCGTCAACGTGGGCATCCGCCAGCGCGGCCGCGAGCGCGCCGCCAACGTCATCGATGTCCCGGCCGAACCCGCCGCCATCCTCGAGGGCATCGAGCGCGCCGGGTCCGAGGACTTCCGCCGCTCGCTCGAAGGCATGCGAAACCCCTACGGCGACGGCAAGGCCGCGGCCCTCATCGCCCGCGTCCTGCGCGAAACCCCGCTCGACGAAACCCTGAAGATCCGCCGCGCCCTGCCCCTGGTCGCCGGCGATACTGCGGCCTTCGACCACGAATAGGCACTCGCCGAAAGAAGATCCCGTGTCGGCAGGACCGAAAGCCCCCTTTCCAGCCCCATTTGCGAAAACGGACTTCAGCCTTCCGGGTAAGCGATCACGTGCGAGCGATCGACCGTCAAACCCCCGAGCACCTGTTCACTGCCGTCGGGCCAGCTGATGGTGACCTGTTCGATGCGGTCGGTCTCGCCGAGGCCGAAGGTGACCGGGAGTTCGACCTGCGAGAGGTAGCTGCGGGTCGGCATGACGGTGCGGTGCTGGGTCACGCCACCGGCCTCCAGGACCAGGCTTGCGCCGATCGCGCCGGTGTTGGGCGGGCGGCCTTCCAGGCGCAGGCGCAGCCAGTGGTGGTCGTTTTCCATTTCATTTCGCAGCAGCAGCGGCGGTCCACCGACCTGGGTCAGCACCACGTCGAGGTCGCCGTCGGCGTCGATGTCGGCGTAGGCCGCGCCGCGGCCGACAATCGGTTCGGCCAGGTCGCCGATGCGGTCGGTGGCTACAGTCTGGTAGGTTTGGGGACAGGCCGCGCCGCAGTTCCAGAAAAGCTGCGCCGGCTGGCGGTAGTACTGGCTGGCCTGGACCTGGTTGATCTCGTTCTCGACGTGGCCATTGGCCTGCAGGTAATCGAGCCGTCCGTCAAGGTCGTAGTCGAGGAAACACACGCCAAAGGTCAGCGACATCCGCGTGGCCGGCCCGAGTCCTTCGCCGATGGTCTGGTCGACGAACTGCGGCAGCGGCCCGTCGGTCACGTAAAACGAGCTCATCTCGTTGGCGAAGTTGCCGATGGCCACGGCGAGTGCATGGTCGTTACGGTATCGGGCCACGTCGATACCCATCGCGCCGGTGGCGTGCCCGTTGCGATCGAAGCCCAGGCCCCACTCGGTACCGACTTCCGCGAAGGTCCCGTCACCCTGGTTGTGAAAGACGAAATTCTGCACGGTGTCGTTGGCGATAACGAGGTCCATCCAGCCATCGCCGTCGATGTCGATGGGCGCCAGCGCCAGGCCCTTGCCGACCGGCTCGCCGGTGGCGGGATTGCGCACGTCGATGCCGGCCTGTTCGCCGACTTCGGTGAAGGTGCCGTCGCCGTCGTTGCGGTAGAGGTCGTCGCGCGTGCCGGCGAAGTTCATCGGCGGCCCGTAGGCTCGGCCGATGCCGGTCAGTCGATAGTCGACCTCCATGTCGATCTCGCGCGACCACTGCACGTAGTTGACAACATACAAGTCCAGGTCCCCGTCGTTGTCGAAGTCGAAGAAGCCCGCGCTGGTGCTCCAGCGACCGGCCTCCCCGGCGACGCCGGCGGTGTCGGTTACTTCCAAGAAACCGTCGGACGTGTTGCGAAACAGGCGGTTGGGCCCGACCGCCGTAGCGAAGATATCAGGCCGGCCGTCGCCGTCGTAGTCGGCCACGGCCACCCCCATGCCCTGGAAGTGGACGCCATCGAGGCCGACATCCGCCGTGACCTCGCGAAAGCGTCCCGTCCCGTCGTTCTCGTAGAGCCTGAGTGCATTCGGCCGCGGCGTGTCGTTCTCGGGTGCGAACGGCCAGCGGTCGCCGTTGACGAACAGCAGGTCGGGATGATCGTCACGGTTGTAGTCGAAGAAAGCCACCCCGCCGCCCATGGTCTCGGGCAGCATGCGCTCGCCGTAGGCGCCGTTAAAATGCACGAAGTCGATGCCGGCCGCCTCGGTGATGTCGACGAAGCGCGCCGCCGGCGCCTCGGGCATGTCGGGTGAGTCGAGCAGGGCGTCGAGTTCGATCTCGGCCTCGGTCACGGGCGCTTCGCTCGCGCTGTCGAGCCACTGGCCCAACCCAAACCAGGCACCAAGGACCAGCGTCGCCACGGCGATGAACGCCAGCGACCAGCGAAAGACCCGTCCGATAATGGCGTCGTCCTGCTCGAGCGCTTCGGTCTCGAAGGCGCCGTCTCTGCGGGCGTCGTTCATGGTCTGCGGACCATCGATACGGGGCTTGAGATGCGCTCGATGACTTCGGGGACCGACAGGTCGTAGGCCTCGGCGCCCTCGCGGTGCAGGTCGTAGATGACCACCGGCTCGGCGGCATGATCAGCGGCCGGATCGCGGCGACGGGCCGCGGCCACGGCACGGTCGCGCGCGTTGTCGTCGACGCGGTAGCGCTGGTACTCGCTCGAGTGCCAGGCCGCGTCTTCGGCGTTGCCGAGCGCGATTTCGACCTGCCAGAGGTTGTAGTGGGCGGTGACGTTTTCCGGATCCTGAACCAGGGCGCGGTCGAACCAGTCGTGCGCCGTGCGTAGCGCGGCCGTCCGCGCCTCGCCGCGGCGGGCGTTGGCCAGCTCGCGCCAGGTCAGGCCAATGCGGTTGAGCAGGCGGTCGTCGCGCGCGAAGTCGAAACCGCGCTCACGCGCCTCGTTGAAGCGCGTCTCGACCAGGGCCTCGAAGGCTTCGAGCGCGGCCTCGAAGCGTCCTTCCTGGAACAGCAGCAGACCGCTGAACCAGGCCATGGACCAGGCCGGCGGCGGGCCCTCATGTGTGGCCGCCCGCCGAAGCGCCGCGGCCGCCTCGTCCAGGCGACCCTCTTCCAGGTACACCCGGGCCAGGTTGAGCGCTCCGCTGCTGTGACCCAGTGCCTCGACGCGCGCGAAGGCGTCTTCGGCCTGGCGCAACTGGCGGCGCTGGGGTTTTCTCAGCGCGCCGATGCCGTAGTCGTTGAGACGCTGCCACTGCGGGATGCCGCGCTCGGCAACGATGACCGACCGGGACGCTTCGCCGACCGGGAAGGTCACTTCATCGGTAGCGAGAGTCGTGATGGGCAAATCGTTGCGCACGAACGGCGGATCCTCGACGTGCTTCATCAGGGCCACGTCGAACTTGCGGTAATGGACGCGGGCACGCACCGTCAGCTCGCCGTTCACTCCCTCGGGCACTTCAAGCCGGTAGTGCAGCAGGTCGGCCGCGCCGGGCGGGATCTGGTGGTTATACAGGGGTACGAAAATGTCTTCCGGATTACGCCGCTCGATGCGGTTGCCCTCGCGATCAAGCATGTAGACATTGATGAAATGTGACCAGGGATCGACCCGGTGCTCTTCGCCCTCCATGCCGCCGCTGCGCCCGACGATGCGGCCGTCATGCTCGACCTCGACCTCGACCCAGACCTGGTTGGAGTCGGCCGTGCCCTGGGTGAAGTGATGGCCCACGCCGGTGGTGCGCACCACCGTCTCGATCAGGTAGTCGCGCCCCGGTTGCAGGGCCGGGACCTCCGGGCGGATCGGCGCAATCAGGGGACCGTCGATACGGCCCGCCTCACGCAGCGCGGCGATGTCGATGCGCAGCGCGTTGTGCAGGTAGGCCTGGTGCCGGTCAATGACGTCCTCGGGCAGGCCCACCATCTTCGCAATGGCGGTGTTGGCGGCGGGGAACAGGTGGTCGCGCACGGTGTATGCGGCCTCGCCTCCGCGCAGGCGCGCGCCGAAGTCGTCAGAGGCCACGGTGGGCATATGGCAGCTCGCGCAGTTCTCGCGCGCCCGCTCAGGGTAATAGAAGCTGGTCACGCCGTGACCCGACACACCACTGAGCCGGAAGCTGTCGTAGTGATTCTGACCCCGAAGCCACTTGTAGGCATTGAGGTGTTCGGGCAGATGCACCTTGTGGCAGGTGCCGCAGAATTCCGGGGTCTTGTGCAGGGGTTTGAGGAAGGTCTTCTTGTGGAAGGCTGGCTTGGCCTTGATCAGCTGGGCGTTGACCCACTCGAGCATCGGATCGTCGCTGAACGCGAAGGGATAGTGGACCGGCTCCTCGACGGTGAAGTCGCCGTTGCCGCGCGGGCTGTTGACGTGGGTGATGGCGTGGCAGGAGGTGCAGGTGATCCCGGCGTGTGCGGTGGGGTGGTTGACGTCGTCGTAGCCGGGATCGTCGAAGGCACCCGAGAGCAGCGGCACCAGGTCGTGGCAGGCAGCGCAGAAGCGCGCCGCCTCGACGTTGCCGTCGCGCTCGAGCGCGAACTCGCGGGTGTTGCGCACTGACATGAGGTAGACCGGGTTATTGAACGAGGCCCAGCGGTGCATGCTGTTTTCCCACTGTGCATGAACATCAGCGTGGCACTCGGCGCAGTAGCCATCCATCATCAGGGTCTCGGCCGGAATGTAGTCACCGGTGGCCGAACGCGTCAGGGCCGGCAAGAAGTCGGCCTTGCCGTACTGCCCGGGACGATTCCACTGCCGCGGATCCTGTGCCTGAAGCGCGACCAGGCCGAGCGCGAATACGCCGCCGACCGCTGCGACGGCCAGGCCCGACTTCCAGCGGATGCGCGGCCCGGCCAGGCGGTGCAGCACGAACAGCCAGATGCAGGCCAGCGGCACAATCACGTGCAGCCAGTAGGCGACGTTGCGGAACGTCTCGTTGCGGATCTGGAAGAAATCGAAGCGCACCAGAAGGATGCCGCTGACGAGCAACAGCAGCACGGCCGCGAACAGGCCGAGCCCGGCGTAGACCGCCCTGCGGTTGGGTCGGCGCCAGGTATTGCGCATGTGCAAGCCGATGAACACCAGGGCAGGAACCACCAGCAGCAGCCCGACCGCGAGGTGGAACAGGAACATCAGCTGGTAGGCGTAGTCCTGGTAGGTGGCGCCGGTCAAATGCTCGACCAGTGTCACACCGGCCAAATAGAGCGAGTTGACCAGCAGCAGCGCGAAGAGGGCCAGAACGACGACCAGAAGGATCTTCAAGCGCGGGCCAACCGCCTTGCGCGGACGCCGTTGCGTCATCACTCGCCGCCCCGGAATCGGTTCAGATAGGCCTCGTGCAGCGCCTGTCGACGGGGATGATCATCGCCCGGAACCGGTTCGACCGTCTCGCCGTCGCGGGTGTAGAGGTCCATGTCCTTGGCGTAGCCGCGCACCTCGAGCACGATTTCTCGACGGAAACCGTCCGGCGGTGCCGGCGGTGCCGGAAACTCGAAATGGACTTCCTCGCCGGGGCCAATCACGGCAAAGGCCTCATCGGCGGCGGCTACCAGTTCATTGACTGGCCCGAAGGCGGTGTAGTAGCCGGTTGGCGCACGAGTGTCCCAGAAGGGGCTGCGGTCGGCATAGTCGTAGTAGGGGCGGCGCTGATCGAGCGTTTCGCGCCGCGCAAAGCCGGTCCGCTCCAGGCGAGCCTGTCCCGGCTCGATCACACGTGATGCGGCTTCCGCGGGCGCCGCCTCGGCCGCGACCACGGCGATCCGATCAAAGTAGATCTCGAGGTTGGTGCGCAGTCTCAGCGCCGTGGTGCCTTCTGGCAGGCCATCGAGCGGCAGCGACATCTCGCGCGGCATGCCGGCCGGGTAGCCGAAGTGCTCATGGACCATCTGCCAGCGTCCGTCGGCACGCGCCTCCAGGCTTGGCGCCGCATAGTCGGCGCCGGCCTGCCAGGCGGCAAAGACCGTCTGCGAGTAAGGATATTCGACCCAGCCGTCGATGATCAGCACCGGTCGGGTGCCGGCGGGATTGATCGGCTCGCCAAATTCCAGTTCGAGCAGGTGCTCGCCAGACAGCCGGCCCAGAAAGCGTCGGTCGCGTTCGCCCGGGGGGGCGGCCTCGAAGTCGACCTGACTCAAGCGCGAGGTGACGTCCTCGCCGCGCTCGTTGACGGCGCGAACGGGCCCACGCAGCGTTTCGTCGCGATAGAAGACCGGCTCACCGCTCGGCGCCGGTCCACCACCGGTGTGCATGCGCTCGTCGAGCGCCAGCGACCAGCCCGGCGGCAGGTCGTGCACATGCAGGCGGGCCGTGTCGAGATAAGCAACCTCTTCCATCGGCTCGCCAATCTTGATCGCGTAGCGGCCCTCGCGCGGCGCGATACTCCCTTCTGGAAAGCGAAAATATTCCCAGGGCCGCGGCTCGGAGTATTCGCCCGGGGCATGAAAAAAACCGATGCCGGCCACGCCGAGCAGGTCGGAGACGAACTCGAAGCGCTCGCCGTTGTAGGCGAACAGCACCGGGCAGCTGGCGAGCTGGCGCTGGGTTTCGGCGATGCGGTGCACCTCGCCGGCCGGCAGGGCCAGCTCGGTCTGCATGACTCCGTCGGTCCACGACAGGCGCACGAAGTCGATGCGCTCGTCCCCGCCGAGCCCGATGGCCACCGGCTGCAGGCTCTGGCCCGGCGCCGAGTGCCGGTCGTAGGTATCGGACAGGCTCCAGCGGCTGCCGACGCGGGCGGCGATGCCGGTGCCGATGCCCGAGGCGTTCGAGCGCATGCCGTCGGCCTGCTCGGAACGCCCGGTCGGCGCCAGCGCGGCAAAGCGCCCGCGACCATCGCCGGCCGGCCAGCGCATCAACCCGGCAGGATCGACCGCGACCAGGCCCAGCAGTTCGGGACCGGTCGCGGGATCGCGCAGCAGCGGCAGCAGCGCGCCCAGCCGGACCGCTTCCGACACCCGGATGCGGGCGCTGGCCCCGGCGCCGACCGTGATCAGCTCGAAGCCTTCCCCGTGATGGACCAGGATATCGGGTCGCCCGTCGCCGGTAAAATCGGCCGCCGTCAGCCGGGGCAAGTCCGACACGGGCAGGCCCGACTCGATCAGGGGCCGGGATTGCCAATCGCCCTGATCATCCGGACGCCACAGGCTCAGCACACCGGCGTGATTGACGGTCACCAGCTCGAGCTGGCCGTCGGCATCGAAATCAGCGGCAGTCACGGCGCGGTGATCGCCCGCGGCAAACCGATCGAAGGCGCCGGAGATCCGGTAGCGCCACAGCCGGTCGTTGACGAACACCTGATGCGGACCGTCGTCATGCAGCACCACGATATCGGCATCGCGGTCCCGGTCGAGATCGCCAATGAGCACCTGGCGGCCTGCGCCATGACCACCCAGATTGACCTCAGCCCGGTGACTCAGGCGGCGCCAGCTGCCGTCAAGATTGTTGCTGAACAGCTCATTGGGTGTGTTGGCGTTGACCACGAACAGATCGAGATCGCCGTCGTGGTCGGCGTCGAACAGGGCCACATCCTGGCAATCGCCGGAGTCGCCGACATCGCTGCTGCCGGCCATCAGCGCCCAGTTGCCGGCGGAAGTCCTCAGCTGGTTGGCGCCGCGGCGGCACAGGTAAACATCCAGATTGCCGTCGTTGTCGACGTCGCCCCATGCCGCCGCGGTCACGCCGTCGATGCCGGACAGGGGATGATCCTCCGCCCGCTCGAATCCCTCGGAATGCCCGAGCAACACCCGGGTACGGGTGCCGTCTGACAAGAACAGATCGGGATGCCCATCAGCATTGATGTCGGCGGCGGTCAGGGACGCGGTCGTTCCGGTGCCGGACCATTCGACGAGCAGCTCCGGTGTATCGAACACGGGCCCGTCGGACAGCGGTTGTGGCGTATGCCCGGCGGACTGATCGACCGCCAGCGCTTCGGCCAGCGGGCCCATGCGGGTGTAGCGAAACTCGGCCAGGTGAGCACGCGGGTTGTCCTCGAAACGCTGGTAGTCGGCCAGCAACGAGCGCGCCTGTTCGGGATCGCCACGCTTGCGCAGCACCAGTGCGGCACCATAATAGGCGCTGCGCAGGTAGGGATCGAGATCGATGGCGCGCCGATACAGTTCAAGTGCGCGTTCTTCCTGACCGAGCTGGACCAGGGTTTGAGCCGTGAAGTAGGCGACATGGGCATCACCCGGCACAGCATCGAGCACCTGCTCGAAATGCCCGAGCGCCCGTTCGGTCTGACCGAGGTAATAATGCATCAGTGCGGCGATATAGCGAGCGCGGGCGTGGTCCGGCGTCTTGTCGAGCACCGCCTCGACCATCGCCAGCGCACGCTGTTCATCGCCCTCCTGCTGACGATTCAGCGTGGCGATCGCCTCGTTGACCTGAACATCGAGCCAGCCTGGCCGCTCCTGACCAAGCTGCGCGAAGACCTGACGCGCTTCCTCATTGCGGTACTGCCCCATCAGCGCCACGCCGCGGTTGTTGCGCTCGATCTGTTCGGCACTCGGGCCTAACGGTTCTCGCTCACAGCCAGTCAGCGCGACGAGCGCCAGCAAGACCATGGATACCATTCGCTTCATGAGCTCTTCTCCCGCATTCAGCCGCCCAACGACATCAGGGCAATCGCTTCTTCGACTCGGCGATGCGCCGGTTCAGTTGGTCGATGTTGATGTCGCCGCTGCCTGCAGGCTGTAGTCTTGCATGACGGGCATAGTCGTGGATTTCGGCGCGGAAATGGGCGCGCATATCGTGGCCGCGTCGACGCTCGCGTTCGCGGCGCAGCGCGTCAATATCGATCGGCGCGACCACCACTTTCTCCCCGGTCCCCGGTTCGGCCTGGGCCAGGATGCGGCCATCGGGGTCGACCACCATCGAACCGCCCGGCCAGGAAAACGGCGGATAGTGGTGCATCTCGGCTCCCTGGTTGGCCGCCACCACGTAGGCGGTGTTTTCCAGCGCCCGGGTACGGTTGATCAGCGTCCACCAGTCAGTCGGCTGCTGGGTGCCCCAGGGATCCATGTAGGCCGACACACGCATCAGCACTTCGGCGCCGCGAAAGGCCAGCTCGCGGATGGTTTCGGGAAACAGCCAGTCGTAGCAGATGGCCACGCCCAGCCGGCCGATCTCGGTCTCGACCACCGGAAACGGGTCATTAGCGTAGCCCGGCAGGTCGTGCGGGCTGGCGTGAACCTCCCAGGGAATCCAGGGATTGACCTTGCGGTACTTCGACAGGATGCCCTCGGGACCGATCAGCAGCGTGGTGTTGAATACCACGCCAGGCCAGTCATGGTCACGCTCGAGGAACGTGCCGGTCTGAATGTAGCAGCCGTGCTTTCGCGCCAGCTTCTCATAGATGTCGGTGTGCTCATTGGGCAGCTCCACGGCCACGGTCTGCAGAAGCCGCTTCGGACTGGTGTGGATCGGCACGGCGTGGGCGAACTCGGGAAACGCCAACAGGCGCACGTCGAAAAAGGGCTCGTAACCGATGACGGTCTGGTCAACGATCTGCGCGATGCGACGAACCCGGTCGCCGATTTCGCGCCGATGTTCTGGCGCGGGGAAGTTGGTCTGGCAGGCGGCGGCGTAGTACACGGATCAGGGCTGCACGGTTAAACGGCCAAGAAGCATATCACCAGCCCGAAAACGTCTGGCCTTCGAATGGTTTGGCAACGCCCCCGGGGGGTGCGCGCGGTCGGGCTGGTGCTCACCTCGAAAGAACCGGAAGGCGGCCGGGAATGACTGATGCGGTCACTAATCAGCAGACACTCAGCTGATTCGTGGCCGCATTAGTAACCGGCCGATTCGCCGGCATCATCACCCAGCCAGGAACATGCAGCGGCTGCACGGGGAAAGCCGATGGTCGGAATGGCGAGCACGGCGACATGATGGAGATCCTCCTCGCTCAGCCCCTCCGCGCGGCCGCGCCGGGCGTGCGAATGCACGGCGCCCTCGGACTGAATGCCCATGGCCAGAGCGATCTTGACCAGCCTCATTTCACGCCGGCTCAATGGTCCGGCTTCGGCGACTTCCTTGCCCAGACGGTTGTAGGCCTCCCAGACCGCCGGATTGTTCTCGGCGATGCGGCGTGCCGTGCCCGGCAAACGATCTCTCTTGCTTGAATCCATTCCTGGCCTCCTTGTGGTTCCATGGCAATCCGGCGCTATTTCTTGGGCATGTAGAGGTCGGTGATCGTGCCCTCGTAGGCCTCGGCGGCCATCATGATTGACTCCGACAGGGTCGGGTGCGGGTGGATGGTCAGACCGATATCGGCGGCGTCACAACCCATCTCGATGGCCAGCGCCAGCTCGGCGATCAGGTCACCGGCGTGCAGGCCGACGACCCCGGCGCCGATCAGGCGACCTGTCTCGTTTTCGAAGATCAGCTTGGTGAATCCTTCCGAGCGGTCCATGCCCAGCGCCCGACCGGACGCCGCCCAGGGGAACTTGCCGATGCCGTAGTCGATGCCCCTGGTCCTGGCCTGGGCCTCGGTCAGCCCGACCCAGGCGACTTCCGGGTCGGTGTAGGCCACCGAGGGAATCACGCGCGCGTCGGCGGCGCGCTGTTCGCCCGCGGCCACTTCCGCGGCCACCTTGCCTTCGTAGGAGCCCTTGTGGGCCAGCATCGGCTGACCGACGATGTCGCCAATGGCGAAGATATGACCGACATTGGTGCGCATCTGTCCATCAACGGCAATGAAACCCTTTTCGTCGACCTCCACGCCGGCGGCCTCGGCATTGAGCTGGTCGCCGTTGGGCCGGCGCCCGACGCAGACCAGCACGCGGTCGAATTCGCTCGATTCCGGCGCGTCCCTGCCGTCCAGTGTTGCGGTGAGCGCCTGGTCGCCGGCCTCGATCTTCTTGACTTTCGTGCCCAGGTGAAAGTCGACACCCTGCTTTTTCAGGTGCTGCTGCAGCGGCTTGACCAGGTCCGGATCGGCGCCGGGCATGAGCTGCTTCATCATTTCGACGACGGTGACCTTCGAGCCCAGCGCTCGATAAACACAGGCCATTTCCAGGCCGATGATGCCGCCGCCGATGACCAGCAGGCGCTCCGGCACGTCGGCCAGCTCCAGCGCCCCGGTCGAGTCCATCACCCGATCGTCGTCCCGGGGCAGGCCGGGAATCTCGACCACGCGCGAACCGGCGGCGATGATGCACTGTCTGAAATCGATCGTGCGCTCCTCGCCGTCGTGCTCGACGACGATTTCGTGCTGGCCGCTGAACTGGCCCATGCCCCGGACAATCTCGACCTTGCGCTTTTTGGCCATGCCGGCCAGGCCGCCGGTCAGTTTGCCGACGACCGAGTCCTTGAAGTCCCTAAGCTTGTCGAGGTCGATGCCAGGCTTGCCGAAAGACACGCCATGTTCACCGAGATGCGCGGCCGAGTCGATCACCTGGCCGACGTGCAAGAGCGCCTTGGAGGGGATGCAGCCGACGTTCAGGCAGACCCCGCCGATCGCGCCGTAGCGCTCGATCAGCGCGACCTTCAGACCCAGGTCGGCGGCGCGGAAGGCCGCCGTGTAGCCAGCTGGCCCGGAGCCGAGCACGGCCAGGTCGAAGTCGTGGTCGTGATCGGTCGGATCGAAAGCGGTTTCCGGTTTCTGGTTTACGGTTTCCGGGCGGGCCTCGTCCGCCTTTCCGGAACCACCGGATGCTTCGGCATCCTGCGAGTCATCCGAAGTCTCCCCGGAACCCGTTTCACGTTCATCGCCGGAGTCGTCATCGTCCGACGCTTCCCCGCCGCCTTCGGAAACCTCCACGATTCCAATGACGTCGCCTTCTCCAACCTCGTCACCTTCGGAGACTTTCAGCTCGACCAGCTTGCCGGCCGCCGGCGACGGCACGTCCATCGTCGCCTTGTCCGACTCCAGCGTAATCAGCGACTGTTCCTGCTCGATATCATCGCCCTCGTCAACCAGCACCTCGATCACCGGCACCTTGCCGAAATCGCCGATATCGGGGACGGTGATCTTGCGTCTCTCGCTCATGCCTTACTCCGTTGCTGCCCGGGACCTGCGGGTCGACCCTCGCGCAAACCCTGATTTTCGCAGATTTTGATCCTGCCGGCAGAATCGGCCGCCCGCGCGACAGCCGATTCGTGCCGCCACCCGATGCCCGGTCCAGGCGTCACGCAACACAAACGCCATCAGGCTTTAATCACGCGCAGGCATTATTGCGGGCTGTCGCCCAGCAACGCCGTTCATGCCCATGTTTGTCTTCAGACTGCTCTATTCCATTCTCCCGGCACTGCTGCTCGCTCACGGGCTGCAAGCGCACGCGCAGCTGCGGCTGCATGGCTCCAACACGATCGGCGAGGAACTGGCGCCAGCGCTCGTCGCCGGCTGGCTGCAGGCCGAAGGCTACAGCGACATCGAAACGACGATTCATGCCCCGCTCGAGCGCACGATCACCGGCACCAATGCCGCCGGCCAGACGCGCAGCGTGGAGATTCATGCGCACGGGTCCTCGACCTCGTTCAGCGGCCTGCTCAATGGAACCGCGGATATGGGCATGTCCTCGCGGCGGATTCGCCCAACCGAGGTCCGGGAACTTGACTTCCTCGGCCAACTCGATCGGCCCAGCAACGAGTTTGTCGTGGGCATCGACGGCCTTGCCGTCATCGTCCACCCGAGCAATCCGATCCGGGCCATGAGCGTCGGGCAGATTCGCGCCGTGTTTTCTGGCCGCTACGACAACTGGCGCCAGCTCGGCGGTCCGGATGCACCAATCCGGCGCTACGCCCGTGATGAGCAGTCCGGCACATGGGACTCGTTCAAGTCAATGGTGTTGCAGGGTGCTTCGCTGACGACAGCCGAACGCTTCGAGTCATCATCCGAGCTGTCCGATCGCGTCGCTGGCGATCCCAACGGCATCGGCTTCATCGGGCTGCCCTACGTACGCAGTGCACGGGCGCTGGCCGTATCGGCCGGTGGCGAGGCAGTGCTGCCTGAACGCTTTTCCTCGGCAACCGAAGACTATCCGTTGAGTCGCCGGCTGTATCTGTATGTGCCCGAGCGCGAAATCGGGGGTCACGGTGGCGCGCTGGCCCGGTTCGCAATTTCAGCGCAGGGGCAGCAAATCGTCGACCGCATCGGTTTTGTGGGTCAGGCGGTGGAGCTCCAGCGCGTGGCCATTCCCGGCTCGGCGCCTGACGATTACCGTCGTTTTGTTGACGGCGCGCTTCGCGCCTCCATGAATTTCCGATTCGATACCGGGCGCGCCGCGCTCGACAGCAAGTCACAGCGCGACCTGGAGCGACTGGTGACTTTCCTCAAGGCGCCGGACAATCGCCATCTCGAGGTCCTGCTGATGGGCTTTGCCGATCCCTCGGAGACCTCGCCCTACTTCAGCATGACGCTTTCCAGCGACCGGGTCGACTACGTGGCCGTGTTGCTCAACAGGTCCGGGATTCCGGTCAGGCGGGCCCGGGGTTTCGGCGACGCGCTGCCGCTGGCCGAAGGCACCGGCGAATCGAGCACGGCCAAGAACCGTCGCGTGGAGGTCTGGATTCGACCGGCTGCCCGGGCGTCATCGGGCACGGGGATCAGTGTCGCACCCTGAGATCTGCGGCTATGGGGCCATCGCGGGGCTCGGCTCGCCTTGCCGAAGGTAGTCGATCAGCGCCTGGTCAGCGATTCGATTGGCGCGCTCGACCAGAGCCGCATAGTCGTCTGGGGCAGCCGAGCCGGGTTCCTGCCTGGCCTGGTATCCGAACACGTCCAGCCATAGCCTCTCGCTGTCGGTTAGCTCGACGTCAGTCCAGTATTCGGCGGCGCGCCGCAGCGTTGCGCGCGCAGCCTCGAGCCGCCCACTGGCAATCTCGGCGCGCGCCAGTCCGAGCAGCGCGGCGCGGTAGTCGGGATGGTCGGCCGGCAGCCCGGCCGAAACCGATTCCAGCGCCGCTGCGAAAGCCAGCCGCGCCGCCTCATGATCGCCCAGTTGCTGATGGGTCGAGGCCAGATGCAGCCCGACGGTGGCGCGCAGACCGTGGCCCGGCGGCAGATGTTCGCGCACGATCGTTTCAGCGCGCTGGAAATGCGCCAGCGCTCCGCTCAGCTCGCCGCGGGTGCGGCTGAGCACGCCGGCCGCGTCGTGCATGTAGGCGGTGCGCGGGTGGTCAGGTCCAAAATGCTGCTCGGTCAGCTCCAGCGAGCGGGCGACGCTGGCTTCGGCACGGTCCAGCCAGATTTCGCGGTCTTCACTGCCGCCAGCGATATGAAAGTACAAATACCCCAGATTGCCCCAGTTCGTGGCCTGATCAACGATCACATCGTCCAGCGGCAGTTGATCGCGCATGGCAATGGTCTCTTCCATCAGCCGGGCCGCCTCGCGGGCGCGACCCTCGCTGTCGAGAATCATGGCCTCGCTGCTGAGAACCATCGCCTTCTCTGACAGTGACAGCTCACCGGACGGCACTGCTGCCAGGGCCTGGTCCATCGCCTTGCGCGCTGCCGCCGTCTCGCCCAGGGCCAGCTCGACGTTGGCCAACTGGGCATGCGCCAGCGCACGAATGCGTTTCGAGCCGCGCCCGCCCTCGAACAGGGCAGCCGCCTGCGCCGCCGCTTCGCGCGCCTGGGGGTAGTCGGCCAGATTCCAGTACGCGGTGCTGATCTCGCCAAGCAGCCGCGCGCGGGTATCGATCGACAGCTGATCGTCGTCGGTCAATCGCTCGACCGCGCGCGCGAGCAGCTCATCGATATCACGCACGCGCTCCTGGGCCCGAATCGGATTGGTATCCTGAAACAGGTCCGCCCAGAACGCTGCCGTTGCTTCGGCTCGGTCGCGTTCGGCTTCGGCCCGACGCGCCTGTTCGGCAACGCGGGTATTCATGACCGCCATGAGCACCACCACGGCAAGCAGCCCGCATGCCAGGGCCAGCGCCCCGGCGACCGGCCAGCGATTCCGGCGGATGAAACGCCCAACCCGGTAGGCTGCCGTCTGGCGGCGCGCCTGAACCGGCAGACGATTGAGCATGCGCTCCAGATCCTGATCCAGCGCCTCGACGGATCGGTAGCGCTGGTCCGGGTCAGTGGCCGTCGCCCGCGAAATGATGGCCGCCGTATCGGCCCGCTCGACGCGCCTGATCGGGACGTCCTCGACGAGCCGCTCCAGCAACACGCCCAGTGAATAGACGTCGCTGACGGTCGTCGGCGGTTCGCCGGCAAACTGTTCGGGGGCCGCGTAGGCCGGCGTCAGACGACGATCGGTCTCGTGGTCCTCGCCGGCCGTCATCAGTCGGGCGATGCCGAAATCGACAAGCTGCACCTGGCCGTTCTTTCCGACCAGAATGTTGCCGGGCTTGATATCGCTGTGCACGACCAGGTTGCGGTGGGCAAACCCCACTGCCGCGGCAACCTGGCGAAACAGCGCGATACGCTGCGCAAAACCAAGCCGGTGGTAGCGGCAGTAACCGGTCAGGGGTCGGGCCTGTTCGATGAATGGCGTGACCAGGTAGGGGCGGCCGTCCGGGGTGGATCCGGCATCGAGAATCCGCCCGATATGAGGATGCTCCAGGCGCGCCTGGATCCGGCGCTCCCACTCGAATCGCTCGCGGATCTCCGGGCAATCCAGGTGCGGGTGGACGACCTTGACGGCAACCTGCTGTTCGAACTGCGAATCGGCACGCTCGGCCAGCCAGACCGACCCCATACCGCCTTCGGCGATCGGGTAGCGCACGCGCCACGCGCCGAGACGAACCCCGTTGAGGGAGGCACCGCCACCAACCGGCGGCATTTCGCCGACCTCGATGGTGTGCTGGAAAAACGTGCGATCGTCCTCGGTCGCCTCGATCAACCGGCGCACCGCTTCACAGGTGGCCGAATCCGGACTGTGACGCGTCAGATAGGCCTCGCGCTCTTGTTCGGGCAGCCGGCTGGCTGCCTCGTAGAGCGCCGCAATGACGGCGCCGTGCTCGCGATCGATGCCCAAGGCCAAGACCTCCAGTCCATCCACGCCCGGTTGGCAGCCACGCGGCATGGCGCTGACAGGCAACCACCGTTGTGGCATGATTGCCTGCAAGCGTACCTTTCGGCTCGCCAATGAGTCAACGGAGCCTTCGATCCAACATGGCCAGCCTTCTGCAGCTATCGGACAGCGTTGTCGTGCACGCCTTTGAACTGCGTCCCGATGTGACCGTAATCGGACGCCATTCCGACTGCGACATCTGCATCAAGCAGCCCTCGGTCAGCTCCTTCCATGCCCTGATACGCGCCCGTCCCGGCGAGCTCGGCGACGGCGCCGCGGATTACGAAATATCGGACACCAACAGCACCAACGGCACGTTCGTCAACGGTGAGCGCCTGAATGAACCACGCCTTCTCAACCATGGCGACCATGTCCGGGTCGGCTGGCATCATTTTCGCTTTGTCGAAGAAGACGAAGACACGCTCGATATGACCTCGCACATGGCCGATACCCAGCCCGATATCTGAGTTTCGGCGCGTGGCCGACGCGGCCTGATGCCCATGCCCTGCAGCAACCTGTACTCCATTTCCGCCCGTTCGTTCGAGGCGGCGCGCAGGCTGTCAGCCGGCCGGTTCGGCGGGCTGCACGGCCACAGTTTCGCCGTTCGTGGACTGATGCGGCTGGGCGAAGCGCCATCAGGGGACAACATCGACCCGACCGAACCGCACCAGACCCGACTGGAGTCGGTACTGGAGCAACTGGACTACCGGCTGCTCAATGATCTGATTGAACACCCTGACGATCTGGCGATTGCCGAGTGGATCCTGACCGCGCCGTTGCTGGCGGATTTTGCAGCCGTTGAACTCAGCGGCGCGGCCAACCGCGGTGCGATCGCCTGGCGTTCCGGTAAACGCCAGGTCTGGTGGCGCTGCCGGTTCGAGGCCGCCCATCAGCTGCCCAACGTGCCGGCCGGCCACAAGTGCGGCCGAATGCACGGCCACGGTTTCGAAGCCTGCATTCATGTCGATACCGACCGATCGCGGGACGCGCATGGGCTTCAGCTGGCCATCGAGAAGGCCTGGGAACCGCTGCACGCGCTGCTGCACCTGGGCTGCCTCAACGAGCTCAACGGTCTCGACAACCCCACCAGTGAAGTGCTGGCCGGCTGGATCTGCGAGCGCCTGCGGCCGGAGCTGCCCGACCTGCTCGGCGTGACGGTGATGGAAACACCGACGGCCGGCTGTTTTTTTGACGGCCAGGGCTATCGCATCTGGAAGTCGATGAGCTTCGACAGCGCGGTGCGGCCCAGGCAGCCCCTGACCGAGGCACCGTCCGGCAGGATCTACGGCCACACCTTCACGGCCCGGCTGCATCTGGCCGGCGCGCTCGACCGGGTACTGGGATGGGTTCACGACTACGGTGACGTCAAACGGCGCTTCGATCCGGTGCTGCGCCAGCTCGACCATCAACCACTGCACGAGTGGGCGCAGCTCGCCGGTGGTGATGCGGCCGCCATTGCCGGTTACCTCCACGCCCGTCTCGGCGATGCATTGCCCGGAATGGACCGGATCGATGTTCTGACCACCCCGGGTTCCGGCATCTTACGGTGTCGAGGCGCCGAAGTTCGCGGTTTGCTGGTGCCGTGAGCTACAGCGTCAAGGCCATCTTCCACACGCTGCAGGGCGAGGGCTGCAACGCCGGCCGACCGGCCGTGTTTCTGCGCTTTGCCGGCTGCAACCTGTGGTCCGGGCGTGAGGCAGACCGCTCCCGCGCCGTCTGCCGCTTCTGCGACACCGACTTCGTCGGCACCGATGGTCCTGGCGGCGGTCGGTTTGCAAGCGCGGCAAAGCTCGCTGATGCCGTCGCCGGGCGGTGGCCGGCAAGCACTCCCGGTCTGGTCGTGTGCACGGGCGGCGAGCCGCTGCTGCAGCTCGATGAGGCAGCGATCGACGCGCTGCACCGGCGCCGCTTCGAAGTGGCCGTGGAAACCAACGGCACCATTCCGGCACCGAACGGCATCGACTGGCTGTGCGTGAGCCCGAAAGCGGGCAGTCGACTGGTCCAGCGAAGCGGTGACGAGCTCAAGCTGGTCTTTCCGCAACCCGGGATCGAGCCGGCCGAGTTCGAGTCCCTCGATTTCCGTCACTTTCTGCTCCAGCCCATGGACGGCCCCCAGCGCGCTGAAAACACCCGCGCGGCCATCGACTATTGCCTCGCTCATCCGCGCTGGCGGCTGGGTCTGCAGAGCCACAAGATTCTGGGCTTGCCCTGACCCGGCACCGGTCAGTGCGCATCACCCCGCCGTCCGGGGCCGGTCTGCCAGCGCTCAGGCTGCCGTGCGGTTCAACAGCGCGACATCCGGGTGTACTATCGGCGTTGATGATCCAAACCGGACGAAAACGCCTGGAGTCGCAGCCGTGAACGCAATCAGCAACATGGTCGAAGCCATGATTCGATACCTGCAGTCGGCCGGGGCGTCGCGACGCGAACTGGTGCGGCGGACCGGCATTGATCCCGATCAGCTGTCCGAGACCGCACCCAATCTGTCACCGTCGCAGATGGCGCGCCTGTGGCAGCTGGTGCAGGCCACCATGCGGCCCTCACCGGATTTCAGCCGCAAGGTCCGTGAGCTGATTGACGCACAGCTTGAGTGCGGCCGGGCCCGTGCCGCCGTGATTGCGGCACAGCTGCACATGAGCCGGCAGACGCTCTACAAGCGGCTCAAGGAAGAAAACCAGACCTTTGCCGCGCTGCTTGACCATGTCCGGCGCGAGCAGGCGCTGGTTCATCTCTACAATCCCGACGAAACGCTGACCGAAGTGGCCCAGCGACTGGGGTTTTCGGAGCTCAGCGCGTTCAGCCGCGCCTTCAAGCGCTGGATGGGACAGTCGCCGGCCCGCTTTCGGGCCAGTCACGGCCTGTAGCCGCTCATTCATCAACCCCCGGCAATGCAGATTGCGTTCAGCCGTGCTGCGCACGCCGGCAGCAATGCAGCGGTGTTTCGCCAACGCCGTCTGCCAAGATGCACGGCGCGGCCTGTCATCAGCCATATCAACGGGCCAGGAACCCCAGGAATGCGATCTACATGCCTGCCGGGTCACTGGCTTCGGCCGCGCGGCTGAACACCAGGCTGGCATTGGTGCCGCCAAAGCCGAAGCTGTTGCTCATCACCACGTTCAGATCGGTGGTGTCGACGGTTTCGCGCACGATCGGATAGCCGTCGGCATCCGGATCGAGACGCTCGATATTGGCCGAGGCCGCGATATAGCCGTCACGCTGCATCAGCAGGCAATAGATGGCCTCATGCACGCCGGCCGCGCCCAGCGCATGGCCACTCAGCGGCTTGGTCGAGCCCAACGGCGGTATCCGGCTGCCGAAAGCCTCGGCGATGGCTTCCAGCTCGATGATGTCACCTAACGGCGTGCTGGTGCCGTGCGTGTTGATATAGCCCACCGGCTGGTCGACGCCGACCAGGGCCTGGCGCATGCAGCGCACCGCACCCTCGCCGCTGGGCTGGACCATATCCGCACCATCGGACGTTGCGCCGAAACCGACCAGCTCGGCGAGAATCGGCGCGCCGCGGCGGCGCGCCAGATCAAGCGCCTCGAGCACCAGGATGCCGGCACCGCCGGAAATGACGAAACCGTCACGGTCAGCATCGTAGGTGCGCGAGGCCCGCTGCGGCGCGTCGTTGTAGCGGGTCGACAGCGCGCCCATCGCATCGAACAGCAGACTCAGACTCCAGTGCAGATCCTCACCGCCGCCGGCGAACATCGTGTCCTGCCGGCCGTGCGCGATCAGCTCGCCGGCATGGCCAATGGCGTGTGCGCTGGTCGCGCAGGCCGAGGTGATCCCGTAGCTGACGCCGCGAATGCCGAACGCAGTCCCCAGTGAGGCATTGATCGCGCTGCTCATGGTGCGCGGCACGCGGCATGGCCCGACCCGCCGGATGCCGCGCGCACGGTGGGTGTCGACCGCGTCAAGCAACTCGACGCTCGAGTTACCGCCGGTACCGGCAACCAGTCCGGTCCGCTCGGAGCGGATCTGGGCCTCTTCCAGACCGGCAGAAGCGATGGCCTCGCGCATGGCCAGCCAGCCGTAGCCGGCGGCAGGACACATGAATCGTCTCAGGCGACGCTCGATGAGCGCGTCGAGGTCCAGATCGATGCCGCCGCAGACATGGCTGCGCAATCCGGCATCGCGCGCTTGTGGGCTGAACACCAGGCCGGAGCGGCCAGCCCGCAGGGCATCGGCCACCGCCGGCACGCCGGTGCCGAGACTCGAGACGATTCCCATGCCGGTCACCGCAACCCGCCTCATGGTGTTGCCGATGCGAATGCGTCGATACTGGTAAACAGGCAGACTTTCAGATTGCGTGCCGTATAGATGTCCCGACCGTCGACCGCGACCCGGCCATCGGCAATCGCCATGGTCAGTCCGCGACGCATCACCCTGCGGATGTCGAGCTGATAGCGCACCAGGCGATTATCGGGCAGAACCTGACCGAAGAAGCGGACTTCGCCCACCCCCAGGGCGCGACCCCGGCCCTTGCCGCCGCTCCAGGCGAGATAGAAACCGACCAGCTGCCACAGCGCATCCAGCCCCAGGCACCCGGGCATGACCGGATCCTGACGAAAGTGGCAGTCGAAGAACCAGAGATCCGGACGCAGATCCAGCTCGGCGATCACTTCACCTCGGCCGTAGGCACCACCGCTGGCGCTGATCCGGGTGATGCGGTCGAACATCAGCATCTGGTCAACCGGCAGTCGCATGTCGCCCTCGAACAGCTGACCCTGGCCGCAGGCGATCAAATCGGCCTTGTCGAATTGCTCAGATCGGGTCATCGTTGATCAGCCTGGCGTCGTTATCATTGCCACTGTATCTCCCGGCGGACCTGCCCGCTTGACCCGCGGTGCCGAATCCTTGACCGGTGGTCAGCGGCTTGTCGGCCCACCCTGCACCCGGGGCGTCTCAGCACCACAGCGCCCGCACTGGTGTGTCCGTGCTGTAGTGATGGGCAACCTGGGCCTGCAGCAGTTCGGCGGTGGCCAGCGCATCGGTCAACGCGTGGTGGGGCGCATAGGTGGGCAGGTGGTAGCGTGCGCGACAGTCGGCCAGGCGCAGCGACACCGGGCGACGACCGAACAGGCGCCCCAGAACGCCGGGACGCGACAACGGCTGCATCCGCGCTTCCACCGACATCGTGTCGATAACCGGAAACAGCAGGCCCTCGCCAAAACGATTGATCATCATGCGGTCGAAAAAGCGCCGTTCGATCAGCCGGTAATGAACCACGATGACCCGGCCGGCCATCGCCGCGAGCAGCTCCTCGACGATTTCCCCGATATCGGGCGCGGCGGCGATCTCGTCGTGGGTGATATGGTGGATGGTAACCGACTTCTGCGACAGTTCGCGGCGCGGTTGCACCACCCAATAGGCCGATCCGCGACAGCGAATTCGCCCGATATCGAAGGGCACGATCCCGACGCTGACGATACTGTGCCGATTCGGATCGAGACCGGTGGTTTCGAAATCCAGAGCCGCCAGCGGAACCGATTCGATCGGTGTGTCACCGGCAACCGCGCCCCGTTCATAAAAGTCCTTTAGCGCGGGATGCCTGGCCCTGCCGGCAAGCTCCGCCATCACGTTCGGCCAGTCCGGCGTGGACGGACCACTGCGGCGGAATGCTTTGTCGAAGGGCCAGTGCATCAGGGCCCGCGCAGGCTGGCCTGCGCCGTCCGGTAACGGTACTTGAGTGCCCGCTGCGCGTTGCTGAGCACTTTGAAGGCATCCTTGAGCGTCCGCCGCTCGAACGCCGACAGGGACTGCGGATCGAGATTGTTGTTGAGTTCATTGCCCTGCTCGACGTCATGGGCCTGGCGACGCGCCCGCGCCAGTGAAATGAACTCGAGCGCGTCGCGCAGATCCGCTGCCGTGCTGGCAGTCAGATAGCCTGCGGCCGCGGTATCCTCGAGGCGACGAAACGAATTCTGTGCCTGGGAGGCGGCTGCCAGTGCATGCACGCGGATGACGTCGACCAGCGGTGCGGTTCCGCGGCGCTTGAGATTGATTGAATTCTGATGTCGCCCGCTCTTCTCGACAACAAAATCCCGAAAAAAGCCCAGGGGCGGTGTCCTGTTCTGCGCATTCTGGGACAGGCAGAACAGGAATTGCGGCGTGGCGCTGGCGCGCTCGGCAATCAGCGCCTTGAGCTCGTCGGCCATCTGGACCTGGCCGTGAACCCCGCCCAGATCGAAAAAAATCGAACTGTGCAGCAGTGACTCTGCGCTCGGTCTGCCAATCCATTGGCAGAAGCGTTCACGCCAGACCTTCAGCGGCTGACGCCACGTGTCGTTGGTCGCCATGATGTCCCCCTTGCAGTAGGGGTAGCCCAATCGATCCAAACCATCCGAAACGAATGCAGCCAGCTCACGGAAGTAATCATCATGCGCCTGCGGATCGAAGGCATCGTCGATGACCATGGCGTTGTCCTGGTCGGTCAACAGGAATTGCTCGTCGCGTGCCATCGACCCGAGCGCCAGGTAGCAGTAAGGTACCGGTGGTGGTCCAAGCTGTTCCTCGCCGAGCTGCAGCAGGCGCTGCTTGAAACTGCGGCCAATGGTTGCCATGGCCGTTCCGATCATGTGCGAGTTGGCGTCCTCATTGACCATGCGCACAAAACAGGCCTGAACATCACCGGTCAGACTGTAAAGGTCCTCGAGGCTGTTCTTGTGAAAGATACTGCGCGCAACGAACAAGCTGTTCTGGGTCTCATGGGTGATGATGTCGGACAGGGCAATCACACCGACTGGCCTGAGCCTGTGCATGACCGGAAGGCGATGCACGTTTTCCTTGAGCATCAGCAGCAGCGCCTCGAACGCGAAGTCGTCATCGGCAACGGTAACCAGATCGGTTGACATGACCTCTGAAACCAGCGTGTCGTAGGGCAGCCCGGCTGCCAGCACGCGCTGACGCAGGTCACGGTCGGTGACGATGCCAATCACGTCTTCACCCGATGCGGCCGTGTCCCTGTGCCCTGCCGTACGCTCGGTCACCAGCAGCGAGGACACGTTCTGGTCAGTCATGTGCGCGGCCGCCTCACCGACCGTGGTCGCGCTGTCAATCATGACCGGCGTGCGCCCAACGAGCTTGGCGACCGGCGTGGTCATGATCGGGCTGGCGCCCGATTGCACCGCTCCGGCCTGGCGCAATCGCGTGCGGTCCTCGACCTCCACGAAATCGGCGAAGTCGGGCACTTCGTCGAACAGCATCCGGAACGTCGCGTCCGGAATGAAATAAATCAGCGAGTCTTCGAGCGCGCGCACCGGGAAGCGCGCCCCCCGGCCGCTGAGCAGGCTGAACTGTCCGAAAATCTCGCCTTCGCCGAGACGATTGTAGAGCTCGCCGCTGCGGCGATAGACCTCGACCGACCCGCTGCGCACGAAATGCAGATGCTCCACCGTCTGGCCAAACGACAGTATCGATTCACCCGCCCGGAAATAGGCCACCTCGACACTGCGGGCGATATCGTCAAGCTGCTCGTCGGAGAGTGATGAAAACGGGGCGAAACGCCTGATGTGCTCGCGAATCTCGACCTGCTCGACTTCCATGATGTGGTTCCGGGCATGATGACGGTTGGCTTCAAGCTATCATGCTGCCTGGCTGGGGTCGACCACGGCCGATACCGATTCATGGGGCAGCGCCCGGAGCAGGCTTACTCCACGCTGGCCGCAGCTTGCCTGCTTGCTATACTGGAATGAATCCACAAGCCTCGAATCGCTGACTTGAGCCGGTCCGGGAAGGAATTGCGCGTCAACCGCCGACCGTTGCTGGGCGCCCTGGGTGTCACTGCCCTCGTGCTCATCGGTGGCGCGATCATCACCGGCTGGACGTTTCGACTCCTCGTCGATGCCGAGCGAGAACGACAGCGCGTCATGCTGGCCGGCCTGGCCGAGCAGTCGATCGGTGAAATCAGGCGCCGCTTCAACCGCTACGAGATCCAGCTGGTCGCCGCGCGCGCACTGTTCGCCGGTTCGACGTTTGTCAGCCGCGACGAGTGGCGCGAATTTGCGCGCTTTTTCCTGCCGACGGGCGATGAATCGGGCTTGTTCGAACTGGCCTGGGTGCCGCGTGTTACACGCGATGAGCTGCAACAGATCGCGGCATCGGCCCGCGCCGACGGCCTGGGCGACTTCGCCGTGTACCCGGCCGGCGAGCGCAACGTCTATTGCCCGATTCTCTACAACGAACCCCAGCACCTGCACGTCGGTTCGCTTGGACGGGATGTCTGCGTCAGCGACCCCGCCCGGCCGGCAATGCAGCGTGCCCGGCAGGAGGACGGCACATTCCTGTCTGATCCGCTGCGACTGGGGACAGACGATTCGGCGCTGGTGCCCGGATACGTTCTGTTTGCCTGGGTCGAGGGCAATCAACAGCGGCATTCCGGCTGGGTTGCCGGCACCGCGACCACCGATGAGCTGCTTGGCGTGCACCTGCCCGGCCAGCGGCCGATTGATCTGACCGTCACCGACCAGTCGGTCCCCGGAGGCGAGACCGTCTATCGCACTACCGCGTTCGCGGAGGATCCGACCATCCGGGCCACCAGAACCATGATGCTTGGCGGTCGTGATCTGCAGCTACATTTCGCGCATCCGGTTGCCGTCGGGCTGACACCATGGCTGGCGCTTGGCACGGGGACGGCCATCACGCTGCTGCTGGCCGGCTTCCTGTTGACCCTGCTGCGCACCCGGGCGCGTGCACTCCTGGTCGCCGAGCGCATGTCGCGCGCCTGGCGGCAGAGCGAGGACCTGCTGAAATCGATCACCAACAACATCCAGGAAGGCATTTACCGCGGCGTACCCGGAAAGGGCCTGGTCTACGTCAACCAGGCGTTGGCCGACATGTTCGGCTTCGACACCACCCGGGAGATGATGGCGCACGCCGGACCCGTGCTTTACGCCTACCCTGAACAGCGCGAGGAGCTGGAGCGACTGCTCGACCGGCACGGTTACTATCGCAATCAGGAAGTCGTTTTTCTGCGACGTGACGGTTCGCGTTTCGTCGCGGTCAACAGCACGGTTGCAACCCGTGATGCCCGGGGGCGAATCCGCTACTTCGACGGCGTCGTTTCCGACATCACCGAGCGCAAACAGGCCGAGGAGCAGGTTCATCGGCTGGCTCACTACGATGCGCTGACCGGGCTGCCCAATCGGCGTCTGTTCGGCGACCTGGTCGAACAGGCGCTCAACCGGGCCAGGCGGGCCGGTCGGCCGGTGGCGTTCATGTTCATGGACCTCGACCGATTCAAGATGATTAATGACTCGCTCGGGCACAGCATCGGCGACCACCTCCTGACTGCCGTGGCCGAACGACTGAGTGCGAAGACCCGCAACTACGACATCATCAGTCGCCAGGGGGGTGACGAGTTTTCCCTGGTCTTGCCCGATGCCGATGCCGGCGAAGCCGCGCGCAAGGCCGAAAGCCTGCTCACCGAATTCGGCAGGAATTCTTTTCGGATCAACGGCCACGAGCTCGCCATCACGCCCTCGATCGGCATCGCCATGCATCCCGATGACGGCGACGACGCGGAAGCCCTGCTGCGCTGTGCCGATGCCGCCATGTACCACGCCAAGGAATGCGGTCGCGCCACGTTCCGCTTTTTCACTCCTGAGCTCAACACCCGCGCACATGAGCGTCTGAGGCTGGAGAGTCACCTGCGACATGCCCTGGCCGGCGGAGAACTGAGCCTGGCCTATCAGCCCATCATCAGCCTGGCCGACGGCGAGGTCGCCGGCGCCGAGGCGCTGCTGCGCTGGCACAACGCCACACTGGGGCAGGTCTCCCCGGCCGACTTCATTCCGGTCGCCGAACAGAGCGGCCTGATCGTCGAGATCGGTGACTGGGTCATCAGCCAGGCCTGTCGCCAGCTGGCAGAATGGCGTGAGCGGGGACTGGGTGAGGTATCACTATCGGTCAACGTGTCCGCGGTCCAGTTCTGGCGCGGCAATCTCGACGAGGTCGTCAAGCGGTCGCTGTCGCGCTGGCAGGTCGATCCGTCTCTGTTGACCATCGAACTGACCGAAAGCGTCATCATGCAGAATGCGGAGGCGGCCAGGGACGTACTGGCCGAGCTGAAGCTGCTGGGCCTTAAGCTGGCCATTGATGATTTCGGGACGGGGTATTCCAGCCTGAGCTACCTCAAGCAGTTCAGAATCGACCAGCTCAAGATCGACCGTTCGTTCGTGCGCGACGTCGCCCAAAGCGCCGACGACGCCGCGATCGTTGCGGCCGTATTGAGCATGGCCACCGACCTCAGGATGCAGGTTGTCGCCGAGGGCATCGAAAACCCGGAGCAGCTTGATTACCTGCGCGCGCGGCACTGCCACTTCGGCCAGGGCTTCCTGTTCAGTCCGGCGGTGCCGGCCGAGGACGTGCCGGGCGTGATCGAACAGCTCCGGTGCTCAGCCAGGGGGGCTCCCTAAGCTTCGTTGAGCCGCGGGATCAGCGATACGAAGTTGCACGGTCCGGTGCGTGCGTCGAGCTGGTCTTTGAGAATGCGATCCCAGGCGGTGCGGCACGCGCCGGTCGAGCCGGGCAGGCCGAAGACCAGCGTGGCGTTGGCGGTGCCGGCAAAGGCCCGTGACTGAATGGTCGAGGTGCCGATTTCGTCCAGCGAATAGTGGCGGAACAGCTCACCGAAGCCGGGAATCTCGCGCACCAGCAGCGGCCGGATCGCCTCGGGCGTGGAGTCGCGACCGGTGATGCCGGTGCCGCCGGTAATCAGTACGCAGTCGACATCGTCCGCGGCAATCCAGGCCGATACGGTGGCGCGGAGCCTGAAGATGTCGTCGGGAAGCAACTGCCGGTCGGACAATCGGTGTCCGGCCGATTCGATGCGCTCGGCCAGGGTGTCGCCCGAAGTATCGTTGTCGCGCGTGCGCGAGTCCGACACGGTCAGCACCGTGCAGTTGAGCCGCTTGAACGGGGTGTCGGGATTGCAGGCGTTTCGGGACATGGGATTTTCAGGGTTACGGGTTAGGCCGATGATACCGAACTGGAAGCCGGAAACCGATGTTCATGCAAGCAAAGCTTCAAAGCCGAAATACCCGACCGGGTCGCCCACGGCAACGGCGGTGTCAGCGGGAATTCTGGCCAGCCCGTCGGCCCACACGACCGAACTCAATACGCCGGAACCCTGGTGCGGATAGCGCTGCAGATGGCCCTGTTCCAGCCTGACGCGCACATATTCCTCACGCTTTGCGGCCGGTTGCGAAAACCCGGCCGGCGCCTCGAGCGCTGCCGGGAACGGATCATGCCGCCCCTGCATCTTCCGGATCACCGGGGCGGCGAACAGACAGAAGGTCACAAAGGCCGAAACCGGGTTGCCTGGCAGGCCGACAAAGACCGTATCGGACACGCGGCCAAAAGCCAGCGGCTTGCCGGGCTTGACCGCGATCTTCCACAGATCGAGCCGACCGAGTTCTTCGACGGCGGCCTTGACGTAGTCCGCCTCGCCAACGCTGACCCCACCGGTGGTCAGAACCAGATCGGCCTGGCCCGCGGCCTGCATCAGCGCGCGTCGGGTCGCTTGCGGTGTATCGGCGACATGTTCGCAGACCACGATGTCGCAGCCCATGGATTGCAGCAGTCCGCGCAGCACGGCGTCGTTGCTGTTGTAGATCTGGCCGGGCGCCAGCGCAGTTCCCGGCGCGGCCAGTTCATCGCCGGTCGACAGGAGCGCAACCTGCAGGCGGCTGAAAACCTCGACCTGCCCGATGCCGGTCGAAGCCAGCAGGCCAAGCTCCTGCGGGCGCAGGCGCCGACCGGCCGCGATGATGGTTTTGCCGGTCTCGAGATCCTCTCCGGCACGCCGGATATTGTCGCCCTGTGCGATGTTTCCGTCGATACGAACCCGACCATCGCGCTCGGCGGTCTTTTCTTGCATGACCACCGTGTCTCCTCCTTCGGGCACGACAGCGCCGGTAAAAATGCGTGCGGCCGTGCCGGGCCGGAGCGGATCAGGAGCATCACCTGCCTGGATGCGGGCCGAGACCGGCAACACCCCACCGGTGGCCTCGAAATCCGCATACCGCAGGACATAGCCATCCATGGCGCTGTTGTCGTTCGGCGGCACGTTAAAAGCCGCCTGAACATCGTCGGCCAGGACGCGGCCCATGGCAACGTCCAGTGACACCGAATCGCGCCGGCGGTGCGGTGAAACGGCAACCAGCAGCCGGGCGCGTGCCTCGGTGACCGTGTGCAGCTGCGCTGTGAAGCCAGCGGTCGATCGGGTCATGGTCGATAACCTGGGTGAATGATGGGCGAGGCCGTTTTGCTCTCGAGCTGCAAATGGTAACGTGAACCGGCCGCGCGCAACTGAACAGCGCTCGGCAACAAGCCCAAGCCCGGATCGCCGGGACGGCTTCAGGACGCGCTGCCATCGCTAACACATACGTATTGCCCTTTAATGCATATGTGATAATATGTATAACAAACATGCGAGACCATCACATGGCCAAACAGACGGTAACTCTGCGCCTGGATCAGGATGACCTGGCCTATCTGTCACAGGTCGAAATCACGGGCGCTGCCAATCTGAGCGAGAAGATACGCGCTCTGATCGCGGAGGCGAGAACACAGCGTCAAGGCAGTCGGGATTACCTGTCGGCTCACGATTTCGCCCGCCAGCTCATCGCGCGCGTCGAGCGCCAGATCAACGCCGCGGAAATCGATGCCACGGTGCGCTCGGAGCTGATTCACCGCATCCTCGCCTGGCTGCCGGAAGCGCTGGCCTACGCACTGTCGGCCGGACAGGTGATGGCCCGCGCCAACGATCAGACGGCCGGCCTTCGCGCGCTCGAACACGGCCTGGCCGAACGCACGTTCAGCCTGGTCGAGGCCGTCTTGCAGCTGGCGCAGGCGGGCTTTCCCGGCTGTCTCGACCCCCAGGCGCTGGCCAGCAGGGGGCGATTTGAGGTACAAAGCGATTCCTGAGCATCGGGTCGCTTCTGCGCTGCCGGACCACGATGCCGACAGCAGGATCTGTCAGTCACCAAGGAGAACTGAATATGAGCGAGTCATTGAGACAACGGGTCGGACGCCTGGTCGCCGGGGGATTCAACGCCCTGGTCGACGCCGTCGAGAATGCCGCCCCCGAGACCGTCATGGAGCAGGCCATTCGCGAGGTCGACACGGCCACCGCCGAAGTGCGGCGTGAACTTGGCGCCGTGGAGGCACAGCGACACCTGACCGCGAAACGCCTGGCCGAGGATGGCGAGAAGCACGATGAGCTGGGCGAGCAGGCGCGTCTGGCCATGTCGCAGGGGCGCGAAGACCTGGCCGAGGCGGCAGTGTCTCGCCAGATCGATCTGGAGGCCCAGATTCCGGTACTCGAAGCGCGACTGGCCGATCTGGCCGACGAGAAAACCCGGCTGGAGGGCTACATCAACGCACTCAAGGCCAAGAAGCGGGAAATGCGCGAAGCGCTCGAGGACTATCGTCGCGCCCAGCGCCAGGTGAGTGCGTCCGGCGAACCGGGCGCTGCGGGAAGCGCTGACGGCGATGACTCACGCAGCCGCGCAGAGCGCGCAACAAGCGCGTTCGAGCGCGTCTTTCAGCGCCAGACCGGTCTGACCGGCGTTTCAGGCAGCGACGAGGAAGAGGCCCGGTTGGCCGAACTCGATGACCTGGCGCGCAAGAACCGTATCCAGGAACGCATGGCCAGGCTCAAGTCCGACGCGTCGTGATCGAGTACTTCCTCGCGCCCGGCAGCATTCCGTTCACGGCCGCACTGCTGGTCATGGCGGGATTGCTCGTCTTCGAGATCGTCGCCCTGCTCGGCGGCCTGGGTCTCAACGAACTCGTCGATGACCTGGTGGTGTCGAATGTCGACCTGCCAGACGACCTCGGGGGATTCGGCGATCCCGGCGACGCCCAGCTATCGACCGGCATCGACGGCAGCGCCTCACCCGAAGGCGTCGGCATGCTCGGTCGCCTGCTGGCCTGGCTGTATGTTGGCAAGGTCCCGGTACTGATGGTGCTGGTCATCTTCCTGACGGTATTCGGACTGGCCGGACTGATTGGACAGTCCCTGCTGCGTCAGGGGTTTGGCGCGGCGCTGCCCGGCGTGGTGGCCGCGCCGGCGGTGTTCTTTCTGAGCCTTCCGTTCGTGCGCTGGTGTGCCGGCGGTCTGGCGCGAATCATGCCGCGCGAGGAGACCAGCGCGGTCAGTCCGCGCTCGTTTCTCGGCCGGACCGCTGTGATCGTAGGCGGCAATGCTCGCCAGGGACTGGCAGCCCAGGCACGCCTGACCGATCAGTTTGGCACCACGCACTATGTCCTGGTCGAGCCCGAGGACGCCGGCACCGAGCTGGACCAGGGCGCACTGGTGCTGCTGGTCCGCCGCGTCGACGGGCGATTTACAGCCATTCCCAATCCCAGTGAGGCGCTCGAGAACGGCGACTGACCATCCACCGACAGACAATCGCAACCAACCAATAAGGATTCCTATGGACTTCAATCTCAGCGAACTGATCATTCCGGTCGTTGTCGTTCTGGCCGCGCTGTTCCTGCTCGGCCTGATCTTTGCCCGTCTCTACACCCGCGCCAGCAAGGAAGTGGCGTTCGTGCGCACCGGCATGGGCGGTGAAAGAGTCGTACGCGACGGCGGTGCACTGGTCTTCCCGGTGCTCCATGACACCATCCCGGTCAACATGAACACGCTCAAGCTGGAGGTGGCACGCCAGCGGGAAGGCGCGCTGATCACCCGCGACCGCATGCGCGTGGACGTACAGGCCGAATTCTACGTTCGCGTCAAGCCCGACGCCGAGGCCATCTCGACAGCCGGGCAAACGCTCGGACGGCGCACGATGGAGCCCAATCTGCTCAAGGAGCTGGTCGAGGGCAAGTTCGTCGACGCGCTGCGGGCCGTAGCGGCGGGCATGAGCATGGAAGAGCTGCACGAGAACCGGGTCGACTTTGCGCAGAAGGTGCAGATGGCCGTGGCCGAAGACCTGCACAAGAACGGCCTCGAACTGGAGTCGGTGTCGCTGACCGGGCTGGACCAGACGCCCTCGGACTTTTTCAATCCGCAAAACGCGTTCGATGCCCAGGGCCTGACCAAACTGACCCAGGAAATCGAGCGCCGGCGCAAGGAACGCAATGACATCGAGCGCGACACCAAGATCATGATCGAACAAAAGGATCTGGAGACCGAGCAGCAGTCACTGCAGATCGCGCGCGACCAGGAATACGCCCGACTGCAGCAGGACCGGGAAGTCAAAGTGCGCGCGGCCGAGACCCATTCTGCCGTGGCGCGCGAGGAAGCGGAAAGACGACGCGAGGCGGAGCAGGCGCGGATCGAGTCCGAACGGGCCATCCGGGAAGCGGATATCGACCGTGAGCGCCAGGTCGAACAGCGCGAGATCGAGCGCAAACGCTCGGTTGAAATCGCAGAGCAGGAACGCGAAATCGCCATCTCGGAGAAGTCGCGCGAAGAGTCCGCGGCGCGGGCAGAAGCCGATCTGGCGCGCGCCAAGGCGGTCGAGGCCGAAGAGCAGGTCAAAACGGTTCGCGAAACCGCATCGGCCGAACGCGCCAAGCAGGTTCGCCTGGTCCAGGCGCGCGAGCAAGCCGAGGAAGAGGCAATCCGCATCACCGTGGCCGCCGAAGCCGAGAAGAAGGCTTCGGACGACCGGGCAGAAGCCAACCGCATGGAAGCAACCGGAGAGGCCGATGCGGTTCGCATCCGCGCCCAGGCCGACGAGGAGCGTTACCGCGTCGAGGCCGAAGGAAAGCGCGCGATCAATGAGGCACGCAACGCCCTGAGCCCCGAGCAGATCGGGCTCGAAATCAAGCTCGCCATGCTCAACAACCTGCCGTCCATCATCGAGCAGTCGGTCAAGCCGATGGAGCAGATCGACGGCATCAAGATCATCGATGTCCGCGGCCTGGGGCAGAACGGCTCAGGCCACAATGGCCACGACGACTCCGGGTCCGGCGACAATAACCTGGCCCGCTCCGTCGTCGACCAGGCCCTGCGCTACCGGGCGCAGCGCCCGCTGGTCGATTCCCTGCTCAATGAAGTCGGCTTGACCGACCTCGGAGATCTGAACGGTCTGCTTGGCCAGCGCGGGAACAATAAGACGGCCGACCGGGACAATGCGGACTCCGATCCCGATGACAGCAGCCCGGCAGAAGGCCCCCGCCCAAAATCTGGCGACGGGGAAGACCCGGCCGGGGCCTGAGTTTGACCTCAGTGGTCGTCTGACCGCTGCTCTGGCATGCCGATCTGCACCGGCGCACCGCTGCGATCGAAGAACAGATAGCGATCCAGGCCGCTGCCGGCGTGGATGGCGCGGGCCATGTTCTTGAGCTGCTCGTCAACGATTTCGTCGGCCGGTGCCCGGCCGGCCTGTCCCGGCAGCACGCCGACCATCAAAAAGGTCCAGTCCTTCTTGGCCGCATCCGCATCGGCGCGCACGTATTCGAAACCCGGCACGTCGGCGACGGCGTGGGACTTGACCATCACTGGCGTGAGCATGCCCTCGCCTTCGATCGCCACCTCGTTTCCGTCGCTGCCGGTTTGCATCATCGGCTGGGCCCGCACCAGCACCGTCAGCAGCTTGACCGGCACCGGCTCGCCACGGGCGATTTCCAGCAAATCATCAAACGTTTCGATCATGAGTGCACCTCAGGCGTTTCGCGCCCCGTTTCACGTGGTCTGTCCGTCGGGGATGCGACCCCGACCTGCGAATCGTTGCCCTGATTACTGCACCAGTGGCGAGGAGGGGGCATCGAGGTCAATGCCCTCGATGTCGTGTTGGGCGGCAACCAGGCGGATGTACTGGTTGATCGCACGCCGCCGCACGTGCTCGCGCAGGTAGTCGGCAATCTTCTCGTGGCACGACTCGAAGGTCACCGGCCGACCTTCGCGGCGCTGGTGGATGAGCACGACGTGAAAGCCGAAGCGGGTCTCGACCGGATACTCCGGCACCTCGCCGACCGGCAGCCGCGACAGCGCCTTTTCGAACTCCGGCGCGGTCTGACCGCGGCTGATCAGCCCGAGATGACCGCCGACCTCTTTCGATGGGCAGCTCGAGAAATCGCGCGCCATCGACAGGAACTTGTCGGGGCTCTCGCGCAGCTCGGCGTTGATGCCCATGGCCTTTTTCCGGGCTTCGGCACGCGCTGCTTCATCATCCGGCGGGGCCGGAACGAGAATATGCGAGACTTCGTGCTCATCGGCCGTGCGAAGGCGCTCTTCGTTGGACTCATAGTAGCGTCGACAGTCGTCCTCGGTCGGCTCGGGCACCTCGATCTGCTCGGCGATGAGGTGGCGGATACGCGCTTCCTCCTCGGTTTCACCGTCTTCGCATACACCGGGCCCGATTCCGAGGCGATCGCACTCGGCCAGCAGCAATTCGCGCACCACCAGCGCACGGGCGGCCCGGGCGCGCGCTTCTTTCAGACTGGAGGCCGGATGGTACTGCACTTCCCTGGCGATCTGTTCATGATCGATAACCCGATCATTGACTCGAATCGGGGGTGGTGTATCCGCAGACTGTCCTTTCACCCTGGTTTCTTCCACCTTCCGCCCGCTCACGAAACCCTGGGCGATGAGCCGTGCTGACGCACGACCTGGTAGCGCCGGCGCAGGTAGCCCCACGGCCAGCTCCAGATGTGAACCAGTCGGCTGAACGGGAATGCAGTAAACATGATCAGCCCCAGGAACATGTGCATCTTGTAGATCCAGTGCACGTTGAAGATGTATTCATGCGCGCCGGTCCGGAATGTCACGATGGCCTGCGCCCAGTGTGCCAGCTGCTGCATGACGTGGCCATCGAGATGGTCGATTGACACGAAAGTCGTGCTCATGCCGGTGACCAGCTGCAGCCAGATCAGACAGATGATGAAGGTGTCCATGGGCGCCGAATTGACCCGGACCGCCGGCACGAACAACCGCCGCCACAGCAAATAGGTCAGACCGAACAGGCACAGCAGCCCGAACAGCCCGCCGGAGACGATGGCGAAAATCTGTTTGAAACCGGGATCGATGCCGAACACGCCCTGGTAGATTGCCGTCGGCGTCAGCAGGCCGACCAGATGCCCGAAAAACAGAAACAGAATCCCCACGTGAAAGGCAATACTGGCGCGACGGAAATTCTGCGACCTCGGTGTGAGCATCTGGCTCGACATGGCGCGCCAGGTATACTGCCCGCGCTCGAACCTGAGCAGCGATCCGAAGATGAACACGGTACCGGCGATGTAGGGAAACACGCCGAAGACGAACTGATTGATGTAGTACTCCATGATTACCTCCGGCTGCCCGCCGACCGCTGGGTCCGGTCGGGCTCCTGTTGGATCTTCAGGCCGTTGACCGACGCCGACGCCGCGCCGCAGTCGGTCGACGGATCATCATTGCCCATGAACGTGACCTGCTCCTCTTCCCAGATTTCATCCATCTTCTCGATGGTCTGATCCGGTCCTTCCTGACCGGCCGCCTCACGCAGCAGCTCGGCGTTTTCCGGACTGCCCACCAGCGCTTCGAGCGCCTCGAACAGCACCGCGTAGTGCGAACCGCGATGCCGCAGCCGTGCTCCGATCAGCACGATAATCGCCATGGCATCACCGAGCAGCTCCTCGACTTCGGCGCGGGGCCTCGTCGACAGGTATTCGAGCATGAGCGGCAGGTAGTCGGGCAGCTCGTGGGCATCGAGCTCGAGCCCGTTGGACCGGTAATGTTCCATCAGGTCGACCATCGCCTGCCCGCGGTCACGCGACTCGCCATGGACATGCTCGAACAGGTGCAGCGACAGCGCGCGGCCGCGATCGAACAGGGCGACATAGTCTTCCTGCACCTCGGTCAGCGGCCGCTGGCCCAGCTCGACGGCGAAGCAATGCACGGCCTCGGCCCGGGCGGGCGGCAGCAGCGATTCGCGTCGTATGACATCGGTCATCTCCGGCACCGCGTCCTGCAGCTCGCGGCTCGGGTAACTCATCAGACGCGACAGCACTCTGAGCGTCAGCATCACTGGCTCCAGTTGTCGGTTTGGTGCTCGGCCAGTTCCTTGTTCTTGCTGGCCTTCTCGACCCGGATCGGGAAGAACTTGCGCTTGGTGGTTGGCTTGCCGCCGAACACGTCGGCATCGGAACCACCACCGGTTTCGCAGCCGCTGCCAAAGGTAAAGCCACATCCGCCGCGCTCGGAATAGCCGTCGTAGATCGAGTTGGCGTATTCGCGCTTGTTGGTCGGAATCACGAAGCGGTCCTCGTAGTTGGCAATCGCCATGCACTGATACATGTCCTCGACCATCTCGACGTCCATGCCGACGCGCTCAAGCACTTCCGTGCGCTCCTCGCCGTCGACGTGGCGGCCGCGCATGAACGCGCGCATGGCCAGCATCCGCTCCATGGCATGGACCACGGGCTTTTCCTCACCGGCGGTCAGCATATTGGCGAGATACCGCACCGGGATGCGCAGGCTTTCGACGTCGGGAATCTCGCCGTTGTAACCGATCTTGCCGGCCTCGGCCGCCGACTGGATGGGCGACAGCGGCGGGCAGTACCAGACCATCGGCAGCGTGCGGTATTCCGGATGCAGCGGGAAGGCGACCCGCCAGTCGACCGCCATTTTGTAGACCGGCGAGCGCTGGGCCGCCTCGATCCAGTCGTCCGGTATACCCTGGCGACGCGCCTCGGCAATGATCTCCGGATCGTTGGGATCGAGAAAGATGTCGAGCTGGGCCTCGTAGAGATCCTGCTCATTGGGCGTGGAGGCGGCTTCCTTGATGCGGTCGGCGTCGTAGAGCATGACGCCGAGATAGCGAATCCGCCCGACACAGGTCTCCGAGCACACCGTCGGCTGACCGACCGACCTCGATGCGCGGATAGCAGAAAGTGCACTTTTCCGATTTGCCCGATTTCCAGTTGTAGTAGATCTTCTTGTACGGGCAGCCCGATACGCACATGCGCCAGCCGCGGCACTTGTCCTGGTCAATGAGGACAATGCCGTCTTCCTCGCGCTTGTAGATCGCCCCGCTCGGGCAGGCGGCCACGCAGGTCGGGTTGAGGCAGTGCTCACACAGCCTTGGCAGGTACATCAGGAAGGTGTTTTCGAACTGGCCGTAGATTTCCTTCTGCACGCCTTCGAAGTTGTAGTCCTTGGAGCGATGCTCGAACTCGGTGCCGAGGATTTCCTCCCAGTTCGGACCCCACTCGATCTTCTTCATACGCTGGCCGGTGATCACCGAGCGCGGCCGCGCCGTTGGCATGGTCTTGGCGTCCGGTGCGGTCTGCATGTGGTGATAGTCGTAGTCCCAGGGCTCGTAGTAGTCCTCGATCGAGGGCATGTCCGGATTGGCGAAGATGTTCGCAAGGATGCGCCAGCGCCCGCCCATCTTCGGCCTGAGGTTGCCTTTGCCGTCGCGTACCCAGCCGCCGTTCCACTTGTCCTGGCTTTCCCACTCCTTGGGATAGCCGATGCCCGGCTTGCTCTCGACGTTGTTGAACCAGGCGTAGTGCATGCCCTCGCGCGAGGTCCAGACGTTCTTGCAGGTTACCGAACAGGTATGGCAACCGATGCACTTGTCGAGGTTGAGTACCTTGCCGATCTGCGCTCTGATCTTCATGTCGAAATCTCCACATCCATGGCGTCCTCGGCCTCGGTGCCGTCCATCCAGTCGAGTTTCTTCATCTTGCGCACAATGATGAACTCATCACGATTGGAGCCGACCGTGCCGTAATAGTTAAAGCCGTAGCTCTGCTGCGCGTAGCCACCGATCATGTGGGTCGGCTTGAGGACCGCGCGGGTAACCGAATTGTGAATACCGCCGCGGTTGCCTGTAATCTCCGACCCCGGCGTGTTCACGATCTTCTCCTGGGCGTGGTACATCATCGACATGCCCTCGGGCACGCGCTGACTGACCACGGCGCGCGCGGTGATCGCGCCATTGATGTTGTAGGCCTCGATCCAGTCGTTGTCCTTGATGTCGGCCTTGGCCGCATCGACCTCGGAAATCCACACGATCGGCCCGCCGCGCGAGAGCGTGAGCATCAGCAGATTGTCGGTGTAGGTGCTGTGGATACCCCATTTCTGATGCGGCGTGATGAAGTTGAGCACCACCTCGGGATTGCCGTTATCGCGCTGGCCCTTGATCGGGTCGATGGTCTTGAGGTCGACCGGCGGCTTGTACACGCACAGGCTCTCGCCGAACGCGCGCATCCAGGCATGATCCTGGTAAAACTGCTGACGGCCGGTCAGCGTGCGCCAGGGGATCAGTTCATTGACGTTGGTCCAGCCCGCGTTGTAGCTGACCTTCTCCGACTCGATCCCGGACCAGATCGGCGAGGAGTAGATCTTTCTGGGCTGGGCGACGATGTCGCGGAACCGGATTTTCTCGCCGGCATGTCCGGCGACCAGGTGGTTGTGCTTGCGGCCAGTGGTTGCGCTGAGCGAATCCCAGGACTTCATCGCCACCCGGCCATTGGTCTCGGGCGCAAGCATCAGAATGGTCTCGCAGGCATCCACCGCGGAGACGATACGCGGCAGGCCGGCGTTGACCCCATCGCCGCGGTGGCGGCCGTTGAGATCACCCAGCGCCTCGACTTCCTCGCGGGTATCCCAGCTCATACCCTTGCCGCCGTTGCCCAGCTCGCTCATCAGCGGCCCGAGCGCGGTGAACTTGTCGTAGGTTGCAGGGTAGTCACGTTCAACCGTGATGATCGCCGGCATGGTCTTGCCGGGAATCGGTTCGCATTCACCCTTCTTCCAGTCGACGATGTCGATGGCCTGGCCAAGCTCGGCCGGCGAGTCATGCTGTAGCGGCAGCGTGACGACATCGGTCTCGCTGCCAAGATGACCATGGGCGAACTCCGAGAATTTCCGGGCGATGCCCTTGTAGATCTCGAAGTCGGAGCGCGATTCCCAGGCCGGGTCCACGGCCGCGGTCAGCGGATGGATGAACGGGTGCATATCCGAGGTATTCATGTCGTCCTTCTCGTACCAGGTCGCGGTCGGAAGGACGATGTCGGAGTACATGCAGGTCGTCGACATGCGGAAGTCAAGCGTGACCAGCAGGTCAAGCTTGCCGCGCACTTCGTCACGCCATTTCACTTCCTTGGGATGACGGTCGATCTCTTCGCCCAGATCCTTGCCCTGCACACCGTTTTCGGTGCCGAGCAGGTGGCGCAGGAAATACTCATGGCCCTTGCCCGAGGAACCGAGCAGGTTCGAACGCCAGACGAACAGGTTGCGCGGGAAATTAGCCGGATTGTCCGGGTCCTCGCAGGCCAGCTGCAGATCCCCGGATTTGAGCTGCTCGACCACGTAATCCTTCACGTCCTTGCCGGCGGCCTTTGCCTCACGCCCGATTGCGAGCGGATTGCGGCCGAGCTGCGGCGCCGACGGCAGCCAGCCCATGCGCTCGGCCCGGACGTTGTAGTCGATCAGCGAGCCCTTGAAGTCCTCGGGGTTGGCCAGCGGCGAAAGTATCTCGCTGACGTCGAGTTTCTCGTAGCGCCACTGGTCGGTGTGATTGTAGAAAAACGAGGTGCCGTTCATGTGGCGTGGCGGACGGTGCCAGTCCAGCGCGAAGGCGAGCGGCTGCCAGCCCGTCTGCGGCCTGAGTTTTTCCTGACCGACGTAGTGGGCCCAGCCGCCGCCGGACACGCCGACGCAACCGCACAGCATCAGCATCTTGATGATGGCGCGGTAGTTCATATCCATGTGGTACCAGTGATTCATGCCCGCACCGATGACGATCATGGACTTGCCCTGGGTCTTGTGGGCATTCTGGGCGAACTGCCGGGCCACAGTGATCATCTTTTCGCGGTCGACGCCGGTGATACGCTCCTGCCAGGCCGGGGTATAGGGCACGTCGTCGTCGTAGCTGGCCGCGACGTTGTCGCCACCCAGGCCGCGGTCGATGCCGTAATTGGCCACCAGCAGGTCGAATACGCTGGCGACCCGACAGGTCGAGCCGTCGGCCAGCGTGACATGACGAACCGGGACGCGTCGCGCCTGAATTCGATCATGTTCGGTCTGCGCCCAGAAATCGTTGCCACCACCGCCGAAGTACGGGAAGGCCACCTCGGCGACCTCGTCGGCGCGCTCGATGTGGGTCAGAGCCAGGCGAATGTCGTTGTCATCGGCATCCTTTTCCTCCAGGTTCCAGCGCTTGTTCTGCTCACCCCAGCGAAAGCCCACCGATCCTTTCGGGACGACGATACAGTCGCGGGCCTCATCGAAAGCCAGCGTCTTCCATTCCGGATTGTTGGACTGGCCAAGCTGGTCCTTGAGATCAACAGCGCGCAAGTAGCGCCCCGGCACCAGCCGTCCATCGTGCTCGTCGAGCATGACCAGATTGGGCAGGTCGGTGTAGCGACGCACGTAGTCGTCGAAATAATCGCTTCTGCCCTCGACGTGCCATTCCTTGAGGATCACGTGGCCCATGGCCATGGCCAGCGCAGAGTCGGTGCCCTGCTTGGGGTTGAGCCAGATATCGCCGAATTTCGAGGCCTCGGAATAGTCGGGCGTGACGGTCACCGTCTTGGTGCCGCGATAGCGCGCCTCTGTCATGAAGTGGGCGTCGGGCGTGCGCGTCTGGGGCACGTTCGAGCCCCACATCATCAGGAAGGTGGAGTTGAACCAGTCAGCCGATTCGGGCACGTCGGTCTGCTCGCCCCAGGTCTGGGGGCTAGCCGGCGGCAGGTCGCAGTACCAGTCGTAGAAGCTCAGACAGGTGCCGCCGATCAGCGACAGATAACGCGTACCAGCCGCGTAGGACACCATCGACATGGCCGGAATCGGCGAGAAACCGACCACGCGGTCGGGGCCCCACCGTTTGACAGTGTGAACGTTGGCCGCGGCGATGATCTCGTTGACCTCTGTCCAGTCGGCGCGCACAAAGCCGCCCAGACCGCGACGCTGCTGGTAGCTCCTGACCATCTCGGGGTCGTCCTGAATCGACTGCCAGGCCTCGACCGGATCAGCGTGCTGTTTCTTTGCCTCGCGCCACAGCTCGACCAGACGCCGGCGGACCATCGGGAACTTGACGCGGTTGGCCGAATAGATATACCAGGAAAAACTCGCGCCGCGGGCACAGCCCCGCGGTTCGTGGTTGGGCATGTCCGGACGCGTGCGCGGGTAGTCGGTTTGCTGGGTCTCCCAGGTCACCAGGCCGTTCTTGACGTAGATCTTCCACGAGCACGAGCCGGTGCAGTTGACCCCGTGGGTGGAGCGCACCACCTTGTCGTGCTGCCAGCGCTGTCGATAGGCGTCCTCCCAGCGCCGCGACTGGTTGGTGAGCATGCCGTGACCGTCGGCGTACTCCTGTTTCTCGCGCCGGAAGTAGGTCAGGTGGTCCAGAAAATAACTCATTGCGACTCTCCTCGCGGGATATTCATGCTGTTCATGTGTTTAACGTCCGCTGGCTGGCCGCGCCATCCTCGGCGGGCTCATCAAAGTAATCCGGGTTGTCATCGAACTGTCGCGCCATGCTCAGGATGACCAGATGCATCCAGATCAGACAGGTGGTCACGACGCCGAACAGCGCCATGAAGGCGGTTGTCCAGAGATTGGTCAGATCATTGAGCACACCAAAGATGATCGGCAGGAAGAAACCGCCGAGACCCCCGAACATGGAGACCAGTCCGCTCACCGAACCCACTGACCGCGGAAAGTACGACGGGATGTGCTTGAACACCGCGGCCATGCCCAGCGACATGAAAAAGCCAAGCACGAAGGTCAGCACCGCGAACAGCGGCAGCGAGGTGGCCAGATGAAACTCGAAGTGGCCATCGATGCCGTCGATGATGTAGGTGGTCGGGGGATAGGACAGGACCAGCAGGCAGCCCATGCAGGCCCAAAAACTCCAGTACAGCACCGTGCGGGCGCCGAAGCGGTCCGACAGCCAGCCGCCAACCGCGCGGAATACCGCGGCTGAAAACGAAAAGATCGCGGTGAGCATTCCGGCGGTGCCGATGTCGAGCTGGTAGACACCCATGTAGTAGCGCGGCAGCCAGGAGGCCAGGGCGACAAAACCACCGAACATCAGGAAGTAGTACAGAGAAAAACGCCACACGCGGACGCGCCGGAGCGGCCGAAGCTGCTCGGCGATGGTCGTACCCTTGACGCCTTCCTTGCGCCGACGCAGAGTCTCGGGGTCATCGCGCGTCAGCAGGAAATAACCCACCGCGACGATCGCCAAGGCGATGGCGTAGATTTCGGCAGTCGTCTGCCACCCGAAGGCAACCAGCAGGAACGGTGCGCCGAAGTTGGTCACGGCCGCACCCACATTGCCCACGCCGAACATCCCGAATGCCGCGCCGTGGCGCTCCTTGGGGTACCAGCGCGAAATGAAGGCGATGCCGCTGACAAAGGTGCCCCCGGCAATGCCGATACCGAGCGCCGCGGCCAGGAACTGCGGGTAGCTGTGAGCCCAGGTCAGCAGCCAGACCGAAGCCGCGCTGATCAGCATGCCCAGGGTCGAAATCAGTCGCCCGCCGAAGCGCTCCGACGCAATCCCCAGAAACAGGCGCGAAATCGAGCCGGTCAGAATCGGCAGGGAAATCAGAAGTCCGAACTGCGATTCCGAAAGCCCTAGCTCCTCCTGGATCTGGATTCCGATGATCGAGAATATGATCCAGACAGCAAAGCTCGCACCGAAGGCTGCGGTCGACAGCACCAGCATGCGATTGGCCTGGGGTGGAACGCTGGACGGGACAGGTGCCTCGCTGCTCACCGCACGAAAACTCCTCTAGAAAACCATGTCTTGCCGGTCGGATTCGAACACCGCAAGGCGTCAGATCCATGATGCGGAACGCCGGCCGCGGCAGGTCATTCCCGATGCACTGACACCATACCGGCAGACATCCGGCGCAGTTTTGACTTCGGTCAACTGACCGACCGCGCCTCCCTGAGGAGGTGACCCAACATACCGACGCAAGTGACCAGCCAGGCAGTCAGCGCCAGCCAGATGAACGTGGCCGGAACAAAACGCAGGAAATCGAGTTCGAGCACCTCGACCAGGCGGAAACTGCCGGTGGTATACATCGCCAGCGGGAAGACCATGCCCCAGAACTGAGGATCGTAGCGCAGCGGGAACCGGGCCACGAGATGGCGCCAGACGGTCAGGCCGATCAGCAGCGGGATCCACCATGACGCCGCGGCCCAGAAAAACACGGTGAAGCCCTTGAGAAAGCTCTGGAACTCACCCAGCAGAGCGTTGCTGCCGCTGGCCATCAGCAGGGTCGAACCCGCCAGCGTGGCAATGGCCACTGCCCCCATGTTGATCCAGTAAGGCGGCGTCAGTTCGCTCATCTGCAGGCGCACGAAGGTCAGACGATAGAAGATCAGCGGGATGATGGCCAAATAGAGCATGCAGCCGATCAGGTGCAGGCTCAGGCCAAGAAAGAGCATGTCGCCGGCATGAGCCGCCGGCCAGGGCAGCAGGACGGTCAGAATCGAAAGCGCCTGGGTGGCCACGGAGGCCAGCAACCAGGCGCCGTTGATGCCATGGGCAAGCGTCGGCTTGCGCGAACGCACCACGACTGCGACAAAAAACCAGTAGGTGATCACGAGCCAGAGAACGGCCGCCATGCACCACAGAACGAACGCCGTTCGGTCGGCACCGGCGATCAGGATCAGCTGTGAGCCAAGAATGCAGGTGCCGGCCACGATCGTGAAAAAACCGGGCCCGCGCGCATGATCGCGCATGTCGCTGACGAAGGCGCTTGTGTGCCATACCAGACGCGTCAGAGTCAGCGCCACAAGCATCAGATAGAAACCGATATTGATGACCAGCAAGGCGCGAGCGACAAGTCCCATGCCGAGCAACGAGCTCGCGATCGAGGCCGCGCCGGTTGCCATCACCATCGCGAAATACCCCGGAAACAGATTGACTGCGGCGCGGTCGATCAGCCCGGCCGGCGCGGCCGCCGGATTAACCACGGTGCGGCCCGCAGCCGCTGCGCCGGCGGAAACTGCAGAATCTATGAAGTACGCTGTACATGGCTTTCACAGTCCATTGAGACACTCTCGAAGCAACGATTGAATCGGATCGACGAATGGCCGCCCGTTGCAGCACGCCGCTCGAGATCCGATTGTACCGACCCTTGTGGTCGACGTCTGCTCGATCGGCCTCTGCAACACATGGCCCGGGCCGCTGTCGACTTGTAGTATGATGACAAGCCGCTTGCGGCCCGAAAACTGGACTGTTTGTGCCGACCATGCCTGCCACCAGCCGCGCCCTTGACCTTGAACTCCTTCGCCGACGTTGCAGCGGCTGTAGTCTGCGCGAGCTGTGTCTGCCGGCCGGCCTCGACGCGTCCGATATCGAGCTGATCGAGCAGGGCGTCACGGCAAGTGATCAGATTCCCGCCGGCCAGGCCCTGTACCACGCCGGTGCACCGTTCGATGCGCTCTACGTCATCAAGTCCGGCTCTCTGAAGACCTTCGCCAATTCCGAAGGCGGTGAGCTTCAGATCCTTGGCTTTCACCTGCCCGGTGAAGTGATCGGCTTCGATGCACTGGCGGGCTACCGCCACCAGTGCACGGCCGAAGCGCTGGAGCCCACTCGCGCCTGTCGACTGCCCTACGCCAATCTCGAGCGGCTCGCGGCCCGGGTGCCGGGGCTTCAGCGCCAGCTGATGCGCCTGATCAGCCGGGAAATGCAGGACGATCACCGGCATCTCGCCATGATGGGCCGCCCACAGGCTCTGGGTCGCCTGGCCCTGTTCCTCTATAGTCTCAGCCAACGCCAGCAGCGGCTCGGTCGCCGGCCCGATCACCTGACGCTGAGCATGTCGCGTGCCGACCTGGCCAACTACCTCGGCCTGGTCCTGGAAACCGTCAGCCGGCTGTTCGGCCGCCTTCAGGAAATGGGGGTGCTCGATGTGCGCCGGCGCGAGGTCACCATTCTTGACCCGGAACGGCTGCGAGAGCTTAGCAACGAGTGACCCGTTTCATGGCCGCCTGCAGCTGCCGGGTGCCAAGGCGGCAAAAAAGCGCGGCCTGTTGCCGAGGGCGCCGATTGCCGGACCACCCCCGAGCAAATCGTCACACTTGATCGTGATCAAATCGGCGCTTGCCTCGAGCGGGTATGGTCTGTTTTACTGGTTTTGAACAAACGACTCCGAGCGTCTTGACCTAAAGCCCTGTCCGGCCAGGGTCATTGCGCCGCTGCAGCCCGCCGACACGCGGGCCGGGCAGCCAGGGTGGCGACCGGAAACGGCGCCGCCTTCCGGCCTTGAAAAGGAGCGCACATGGCACAGCTTGTCGACGGCTTCGGCCGCCGCTTTTCCTATCTGAGACTGTCGGTCACCGACGTCTGCAACTTCCGCTGCGAGTACTGCCTGCCCAACGGCTACCAGGGCAACCCGACCGGCTTTCTCGGCCACGACGAGATCCGCCGCCTGGTCACGGCGTTCGCAGAACTCGGTACCTGGAAGATCCGCCTGACCGGCGGCGAGCCGACCGTGCGCAAGGACTTTCTCGACATCGTGCACACGGTGCGCGCGGTGCCGGGCGTCAAGCGCATCGCCATGACCACCAACGCCTATCGCATGGCAAAAGACGCGGCCGCCCTGAAGGAAGCCGGGATGGACGCCGTCAACATCAGCCTCGACGGGCTCGACGCCGAGCACTTCGAGCGCATCACCGGCGACAAGCGCTTCGAGAAGGTCATGGCCGGCGTCGACGCCTGCCTGGAACAGGACTTCGACGCGGTCAAGATCAACACCGTGCTGCTCAAGGGCCTGAACGACGACCAGCTGCCGGCCTTCTTCGAGTTCGTGCGCACCCGGCCCGTCAGCGTGCGCTTTATCGAGCTGATGCGCACCGGCGACAACGGCGACTATTTCGAGCAGCGCCACGTCGGCGGCGCCCTGGTGCACGATCAGCTGACCCGTGCCGGCTGGACGCCGCTCGAGCGCGGCGAGGCCGACGGCCCGGCAATCGAGTACACCCATCCCGATCATGTCGGGCGAATCGGCATCATCGCGCCTTACGCGCCGGGGTTTTGCGATACCTGCAACCGCCTGCGCGTGACCGCCCGCGGCGGCCTGCGCCTGTGCCTGTTCGGCAACGGTACCGGCAACCTCCGCCCGCTGCTCCAGCACGACGGGCAGAAAGAGGAGCTGAAAGCGACCATCCTCACCGCCCTGTTCGGCAAGCGCGTCTCGCACTTTCTGCACGAAGGCGACTACGGCGACACGCCGCACCTGGCGATGACGGGCGGTTAGGAACGGTTTACGGGTTCCGGATTCCGGATTCCGGATTCCGGATTCCGGAAATCAGGATCGCAGCCCGCCCGGAAACCGGAAACCGGAAACCGGAAACCGGAAACCGGAAACCGACAATGAAGCTTGAATCATGACCAACGACCGACAAAGTTACCGAATGATCGACGTCGGCGGGAAGGCGATCACCCGCCGGGTGGCCGTGGCCACCGGCCGGATCGTGATGAACGCCGGGACCTTCGCCATGGTGCGTGACGGCACGCTGCCCAAGGGTGATCCGCTCAGGCTGGCCGAGGTGGCCGGCGTGCTGGCGGCCAAGAAGACGCCGGAGATCATCCCGCTGTGCCATCCGCTGGGCCTCGACCAGGTCTCCGTGGCCTTCAGGCTGGATGAAACCGATTGCGCGGTGACGGCTTTCTGCCAGGCCTCGACTGCGGCGCGTACCGGCGTGGAGATGGAAGCCCTGGCCGGGGTCAACGGCGCGCTGCTGACCATCTGGGACCTGGCCAAGCAGGTCCAGGCCGACCTGGCGATCGAGCGCGTGCGCCTGCTCGTCAAGACCGGCGGCAAGTCCGGGCGCTATGAACATCCTGACGGGATCGGCGAGCTGCCCGAGGGCTTCGGGCCGTGAACGCTCCGACCACGGCGAAAAGTTCGCCCTGGCGCGGTGATCTGGCCGGCGCCTTTGCCGACGGCGCGGTACTGTTTCCCCTGCTGCTGGCCCTGGCCTGGCAGACCGGCGCCTCGGCCGCGCTCATGCTGGCGACCACCGGGGCAGCCTACCTGGCCACCGGCTGGCTGTTTCGCCTGCCCATTCCGGTCCAGCCGCTGAAGTCCCTGTCGGTCATGGCGATTGCCGCCGGCGCCAGCGCCCAGGAGCTGCAGCTGGCCGGCCTGATGCTGGGCCTGATCTATTTCGGCCTGTCCTGGCTACCGGTCAACCGCTTGTCCAACCGCATTCCCCTGGTGCTGGTCCACGGCTTTCAGCTGGGACTGGGCATCATGCTGATGGTCGCCGCCCTGCGCATGCTCGGGGCAGCGCCGGCCGAGCTGGCCGTGGTCGTGACCGCCGCGGCCGCCCTGGTGCTGATCACCCGACTGACGCGCTGGCCGGTGCTCGGCCTGGTTGCCGCCGGCGGCCTGGTCTGGGGACTGCTGCACGCGGTACCGGCGGGCGGCGAGGCGGCCGATTCGGGCATCCGCGCCACCATCGTCGCCCTGATGGTGGCGCCGCAGATCGCCCTGACCCTGACCAATTCCATCCTCGGCACCGAGCGCGCCGCCCGCGACTACTACGGCGAACGCGCCGGCCGCGTCACGCCGCGTCGCCTGCTGCGCTCGCTCGGCATCGGCAACCTGGTCGTCGGCGCACTCGGCGGCATGCCCTACTGCCACGGCTCCGGCGGCGTGACCGCCCACTACCGCGGCGGCAGCCGGACCTGGCGCTCCAACGCCATCATCGGCTCGACCCTGCTGGGTATGAGCGCGCTGCTGGTCATCGGGGGCGGCGGTCTGCCGGAGTACCCGGCCACCCTGCAGGCACTGCTGATCGGCGTGATCGGCTGGTTTCACTTCCAGCTCGCCCGGCCGAGCTGGCGGCTGCTGCACGGCCGCGCCGTGCTGCTGCTGATGGGCGCGACCGCGCTGGCCTCGACCAACATGCTCGCCGTGCTCATCGTCGGCGGCGCCGCGCTGTTGGTGGCCCACCAACTCGGCTACCGCTTTCCCGCCCCGCAGTCGATCGGCTGCGACGGCGCCACTACCTCCAGTCTCCGACAGGCAGATTCCCGATGAACGACACGACCGCCAATCCGAACCGCTCCGACCAGTCCGTGTCCGTCCGGCTGTTCGGCGCCTTCCGCCAGTTCGATTCGGACAGCGCCGTGCGCGTGACCGTACCCGAAGACGCCCGCGCGGCCGACCTGCGCCGCGCGCTGCAGGCCCACTACGCCGACAACGACAACGCCCTGGCCCTGCTCGCCGCCTCGGCCCTGGCCACCGACCGCAAGGTCCTCGACGAGGAAGATGCGCTGCCGCCGGGCGAGCCGCTGTCGATCCTGCCGCCGGTCTGTGGAGGATGAGATGAGCATTCACGTCGACGTCACCGAGACCTCGCTCGACCCGGTCAGCGCCCTGAACCACTGCTCGGCCCCGGGCCACGGCGCGGCCGACCTGTTCATCGGCCGGGTGCGCGACATCAACCAGGGCCGCGACGTGGTCGCCGTGAGCTACGACCTGCACGCGGTGCTGTGCCGCAACGTCTTTGCCGAAATCTGCGCCGAGGCGAAGCAGCAGTGGGGTCAGGCCATCCACCTGTGGCTGGTCCACGGCCACGGCCGCCTGGCCATCGGCGAGGCCAGCGTGATCGCCGCGGCCAGCTCGCGCCACCGCGACGAATCCTTCAGGGCCTGCCGCTACCTGGTCGAGCAGATGAAGCACCGCGCGCCGATCTGGAAGCAGGAGCACTACGTCGACGGCGACAGCGAGTGGGTCAAGGGGCATGCGCTTTGCGGGCATGATTGAGGAGGTTTCAGGTTTCAGGTTTCAGAGAAAAAATATCGATGATGGCGCAAGCTGGGCAAGACCAATTGATCGGCATCGTGCTCGCCGGCGGGCGGTCTTCGCGCATGGGGCGCGACAAGGCCGGGCTGACCTGGCGCAGCGGCCAGACCTTTCTCGATCGCGCCATGGCGCAGCTGCGCGAGGTCGGCTGTGGGTCGGTCATCGTCTCCGGCAAGCGCCCCGGCCATGACTGCGTCCCCGACCGCTGGCCCGGGCAGGGACCGCTGGGCGGCATGGCCTCGGTGCTGGAGGCGCGCCCGGCGCTTTCGGGCCGGCTGGTGATCGTGCCGGTCGACATGCCGCGGCTGCGCTCCGACTCGCTGCGCTCGCTGGTCGCGGCCGCGCGCGGTGACGGCGCCCGCTACGCCGACGTGCCGCTGCCGATGGTGCTCTGCCTCAGCGATCGGCTCCGTTCCGTCGTCGCGGTGATGATGCAGTCCGAAGCGCGCAGCCTGCGGGCCCTGGCCCGGGGTCTGGACATGGCGGTCGTCGAGCCCACCCCGGCCGACGCGCGGGCCAACATCAACACCCCGGCTGATCTGCAGCGTCAGGCCGAAGATGAAATGGAGGATCGGGATGAGCCACGCCCGCTATAGCCGCCAGACCATCCTGCCCGAGATCGGCCCCGGGGGCCAGCGGCGCCTGGGCGCCGGCAGCGTGCTGTGCATCGGCGCCGGCGGCCCTGGGCTGCGCCGCCCTGCCCTACCTGGCCGCCGCCGGGGTCGGGCGGATCATGATCATCGACCACGACCGGGTGGATGTCTCGAACCTGCACCGCCAGGTGCTGTTTGCCGAAGCCGACATCGGCCGGCCCAAGGTCGAGGCCGCGGCGGCGCGCCTGACGGCGATCAACGGCGCTATTGCCGTCGAAGCGCTGCCGGAGCGACTGGACCTGGACAACGTCGAGCGCCTGTTCGGCCGGGCCGACGTCGTCATCGACGGCAGCGACAACTACGCCACCAAGTACCTGGCCGCCGACGCAGCGCTCAAGTTCGGCCTGCCGGTGGTCTACGGCTCGGCCACCGGCATGGAGGCCATGGTCACGGTGTTTCTGCCCGGTGAGGGGCCCTGCCTGCGCTGTCTGTTTCCCGAAGCACCGTCGGGCTGGGTGCCCAACTGCGCCGAGGCCGGCGTGCTCGGCCCGCTGGTCGGCATGGCCGGTGCGGTGCAGGCCGCCGAGGCGATCAAGCTGCTGGTCGGCACCCCCGCCCTGACCAGCCTGTCGGGCCGGCTGTGGCTGGTCGACGCGCGCGACATGGGAAGCCGCCAGCTCGCGATTGGCAAGCGGCCGGACTGCCCGGCATGCAGCCTAGATCCGGCCGGCCTCGAACTGGCCGGCACCGCCCCGGCCGTGCACGAGATCGACCACGCTCAGGCGCAGGCCCTGCCCGGCGCCCTGTGGGTCGACGTGCGCGAGCCGGACGAATACGCCGCCGGTCACTTCTCCGGCGCAGTCAACCTGCCGCTGAGCCGCCTGCACACCGGCGAGCCCGGCCTGCCCGACGCCGAACACCTGGTCGTCTATTGCGCCACCGGCATGCGCTGCCGCGCCGCCGCGCCGCTGCTCGAACGCGCCGGCACCGGCCGCGTACACGTCCTGCGCGGGGGTTATCGGCAAGCGGCGGTGGACTGAACCTGCGGCTGGGCACTGCCCCCGGGCGACGGGCAGATGCAGACGGGGACACGACCTCGAGCACGCGCAACCGCTCCACTCCGGGGCGCATGCCCTGCGGGGCATGCCGCCCCGGTCTTGCCGGACAGCGGGTGAAAGACGGGCCGACCGTCCCGCCGCAGTTGGTGCTCGCCAGCGCCGGGTCAATAGTGCTTTCGAGCTTGCTCGGAGAGGCGAACCCGAACTGCCCTGAAGCTCCGATCGAAAAAAAACGGCTGATCTCCGAACCGCGTGGCGATATCGGTAGCTTGCCCGGCAACCCCTTTTCCTGACGTCATGCGCTGATCGCCTTCTTCAGAGCAACCCTGTCAGGGCAATCCACTGGTGGACGAAAGCGAGCAGGTCGGCACGACCGATCCGCCCGTCGCCGCTGAAATCTCCGATCAGGCATCGATCGGCAACCGGCGGCGTCGTCAGGAAGCAGGCATAGAGGCTTCTTGCGTCGTCCAGGTCGAGTTGGTGGTTGCCGTTGAAATCTCCGCGCAGAAAGGGCGACAGGAAAACCGTGGCGCTGGCCATGGTCACAGGCGGCGAGCGTCCCGATTCCTGCCAGAGGCTGTAGAGCACCTCGCCCCAGTCGTTGCTGACGTTGTTGTCTCGCAGCTCCTCGATATAGCGGCGGCTGGCCGTCTGGTAGAGCGCCGTGATTTCCGCCTTGACCGCGCCGACAGGCAGGCGGAACCAGGCATCGTCGAAGTACTCGCCGTCGGCGTAGTCGCGTCCCACCACCGGCGCCCCGCCCGTCTCGAACGCTTTCCGGTCGAAGCCGCGCGGCGGAATGCGCGTGTCCTTGACGATGGTATCGGCCAGGGCCATGTGGCCGGTCGGGCCCGGGCTGTGACCGGTCAGCGCCGCGGCCTGCTCCGACAGGCCAACCACCATTTCGTAGATGACCGTCTGCCGCTCGTCGAGTGCGGCCTCGGCCGGATCGTAGCCCCCGTATTCGGCCAGCAGCCGATCTCGTTCATCCAGAACCCGGACATGAAGCCAGGCCCGCCGGCCCTCGATGTGCCCGGTCGGCAGCTTGTGGCCGGTCTGGTTGATCAGTCGCGCGCGCACGGTCGGGCCGTCCTGCACCAGCTCCAGCGAGGCGGCGCGCCTGAGCATGCCGGCCGCGCGGGCCATGCCGGCCTCGATGGCATCGACGTCAACCGCCGGGTCGTCGGCGTAGTGGCGCCGAATGATGTCCAGGCCCCACACCGACGCGCCAGCGAATTCATGCACGCGCAGGTCGTCGTATTCACGGCCCATCGAGGCAATCTTGCCGGTGGTGCGCGGCATGTGGCAGTCCTGGCAGCTGGACACGACCCGTACGCCCTCGCCGCCGAAGCGGCCGCCCATGTCGACGCCGCCGTCAGCGAAGGCCGACAGCAGCCACTCGGTGTAGGTGCGCTCGAGCGGAAACTGCAGCCAGGGATCCTCGTCTTCAGCCGGCGTATCGATCGGGTTGTAGCGCCAGGTGTTGTCGTCGAGCCGGGACACGGCGAGGTTGCCGACGTCGTGGCAGGTGCCGCACAGCGCGCTCTCGCCCTGGAAGGGGGCGATGAGGCGCTCGTGGAAGGGGGCCGCGGCCGGCCGCGTGCCGCGGCGCACGCCCTCGGGATCGACCACGAACATGGCATTGCCCTGGAACTCGGGGACGGATTCAAGCGCCGAGAGCACGTCCAGGTCGCGGCTCGGGCTGCCGCCTTCGACGTAGTCGGGGTCAACCAGCGAATGGCAGAAATGACAATCGACGCCGTCGCGGTCGCGATCACTCAGGGCCGCCTCGCTGCTTTCGAGCGCGCTGCCGCTGATCGCCGACATCGGGACATGGCAGCGCAGGCAGTAATATCCGACGTTGGCCGCGTCCTGGTTGGCGACCGCCAGCTGGGCGAAGAACAGCGGATTTCGCCCCGCGTGCGCCATCTTGCTGCCGCGCCAGCTGTTCGACGGCGACTGCTCCTGGTCCCCGACGGCGTGACAGGTGGCGCAGTGTTGCGATGAATGCAGCGCATAAGCCTCGACATCGCCGGGCTGCGTTCCAGCAACCTGGAAATCGGCCAGGGTGGTCGGCAGCTGTTCAGCCGACGGGGCGCCGGCGGCGATCAGTGCCGCGGCGGCCAGGAGCAGCGAAGAAAGGATCCTGCGGGCTTTCACGGCATCTTTACTCTCGCTTGAATGTGGCTGCAGAGTGCCGGTTCAGGCGGGGAAAGTCCGGAGAAGAAGGCGAGCGGGGCCTGAGAGCGAGCTGAGAAACCCCCCGGAGCGGAGGCAGCGTGGACTTTTAGCGGCTGCCTTCCAGGCCCCACCACTGGTCGACCCGGGCGATCAGCCGCTCCCAGTCATCGCGCTCGTGCAGCGGGTCGAACACGGGGTGGTAGCGGACGGTCAGGGTGGAGAAGTCGTCCCAGCGGACCTCATCCAGGCTGGCCAGGGCGGCGCCGAAATCCTCGCCGGCGAGATGGGCGAGGGCTCTGGCCAGATGGTCGTCCTGAGCCATCACATCCTGCGCCAGCGCGTCCACGGGCTGACCACTTCTGGCACGCGCCAGCGCCAGCCAGGCCAGGTCGCGTGCCGGCGGCTGGCTGCCGGCCAGGGTCATGGCTTCCTGGAAGGCGTTGATGGCCGCTTTGTTGCGGCCGGACAGCAGCAGGGCCTGGCCCTGCAGGCGCCAGGCCGTGGCGTAGGCCGGCGAGAGCTCCGCCGCGCGTTCGGCCAGTGAGAGCGCTTCGTCGAGGTTGCCGTCGCACAGCTCCAGCATCGCCAGCGACATATGCACGCTCGGCTCAAACGGCCCGGAACGAATCTGTTCGCGGGTCAGCGCCAGGCCCGTTTGAAGGTCGCCGGCGACCGCCTCCATCCAGGCCAGCCAGCCGATCGGCGCGGGCGAATGGGTCCGGGCCTCCCGCAGAAGGGTCAGCGCCGCGGGCAGGTCGTGATCCAGGCGCATGGCAACCAGCCCCATGACGGTCAGGGCCCAGGCATGCTCGGGATCGATGGACAAGGCGGTTTCGGCCCGCTCGCGCGCGGCTTGAAGGTTTTCGTCCGCGCTTTCATGGCCATAGTAGTGCAGCAGAAACAGCGCGTCCCCCCAGCGGGCCCAGGCATCGCTGTAGCCCGGATCAAGTTCCGTCGCCTGCCTGTAGAGTTCAGCCGCCCGGCGCATCGCAGTCTCGCTGCGCTGGCCGGCCAGCACGTTGGCGCGCACGAGCTGGGCATAGGCCTCCAGACTGTGGGTGGGCAACTGTGCGGGCGCCCGGGCTGACTCGAGCGTGGCCTCGATGGAGCTGGCGATATCGTCGATGATCTCCGCCTGCGCCTCGAACAGCCGGCTGGCAGTCAGCTCGCCCTCGTAGCTGCGCGCCCAGCGATGCGTATCGGCCGCGGCGTCGATCAGCTGAACGTTGACCCGGAAACGCGCCCCGGCCTGCTGCACGGCGCCTTCGACGATCCAGTCGACGCCGAGCTCGGCGGCGATTTCGGGAATGCGCTTGTCGGTGTCGCGATAGCGGCGCATGGAGGTTGCCGAAATCACGCGCAGGCCGGACAGATCGGACAGACTCGTCAGCAGGTCCTGGTGCAGTCCCTCGGCCAGCAGCATCTCGCCGGATTCGGCGATGGCGGTCAGCGGCAGCACCGCTATGCCCTCGGTTGTTCTGGCCTCCTGTGCCGGCGCCCTGTCCCCGGTCGACAGGTGCTGGAGCGCCAGCGCGCCGAGCACGACCAGGATGGCCAGCAGCGGAAGCAGCCGCCATCGCCGCTGCACCGCAGCCTTCTCGCTGCCGGTCCGATCATCGTCCGGAACCTTTCCGATCGCCGGCTCGGCGTCCTCGCCCGGAGGCTCGACCGGCGCGATCAGGCGATAGCCGCGCTTGGGGATCGTCTCGATGTAGCGCGGGTCGTTGGCCGAGTCACCGAGCTTGCGGCGCAGTTCGGAGATGCACCAGGTCAGGGCATCGTCGGTGACGACGGTATCACGCCAAACGGTGTCACTGAAATTCTGCCGGGTGACGACCCGGCCGGCGTTTTCAGCCAAACACAGCAGCACGTCCATCGAGCGGCTGTTGATCTGGGCATCCGTTTCGCGACTGATCAGCCGGTTGGAAGTCGGATCGACTGTCCATTCGCCAATGCGAAAACCGTCCTGCAACTGCATCGGATCATATCCCTGAAGGTCTGCCAAGCGGGTGCCGCGGTCGCCCCGGGCTTTTCCCCATCACCTCATTCTACAGGTTTTGTTCAGGACTTCCTCAGGCCGATCACAGTACCGCGAGCAGGCCGCCGCGTAGCTTGGGTGGCGTCCGCCGAAGAGGCGACCTCTGTACTCAAACAGCACCACAAGGAGACATGCAATGAACCTACGGACCAAGACAATCGCGGGCCTTGCTGCCCTGGGACTGGGCGCCGCCCTGTACCAGCCGGCAGCCGCAGATTCCGATCAGGCCGAGCACCTGTTCGGTCTCGACCACCGCAGCATGCTCGAAATCATTTCCCGCCATGATACCCCGGGAGACGACGGCACTACCGAGCAACACCTGGTTTTCGACCTGTCGGACAACGAGATACCGTCGGGCTGAACCACGCTCAAGCAGGTCAACGCCACGGGCATGCTGCACTTCGTCTACATGATCCGGCTACCCGACGAACACGCCGACATGACCGTCGAGGACTATCGCCTGGGAACGCCGACCGCCTTCCAGGAGGCCTGGACCCCCTTCTTCAACGGCGAGGTCGATGTCAACACTTTCTTTGGCAACCTGATCGCCGCCATGCCTGAATGGGCGGGGGACACGGTTTCCAGCGGCGGCCCCGGTTTTCTGGACGCCCACCGCACCGGATGGACCACCCAGTATCTCGAGCCGGGCAGCTACATTCTCGAATGCTACGTGATGGACGACACCGGCGCCTTCCACAACATGTCGGGTATGCTCGAAAAGCTGGTCGTGACCGAGGATGTATCCGCCGCAGCCGAGCCGGACGCCGACCTGGCGGTATCGATCTCCTCGACTGGCGGCATCGTGTTCGAAGCCGAGGACGTGCAGCCCGGCGCCTACAACGTGTCGGTCACCTTCGAGGACAACGCCGTCTACGGTCACGGGCTCGGTCACGACGTTCATCTGATCCGGCTCGAAAACGGCACCACGGTCGAAGACGTCAACGGCTGGATCAACTATCTGGACGTGGCCGAGGACGGCTTCTACGCCGATCGCGGCGCCCTGGTTTCCACCTACGAGAATCCAGGGCCCGAGACCTTCCTGGGCGGGGTCCAGGCCACCTTCGCCAATGCGGCTGCCGGCCAGTCCTATCCGATTACCGCCTACATGCACGTGAACCTCACGCCGGGCCGCTATGCCTGGGTGGCTGAAGTGCCCAACCCCATCCAGCCCGTCGCCGACAATCCGGAGATGACCATGCTGGTCGAGTTCGAGGTCGCTCCGCACACCGATCTGGCCGGCGCCTGGTACGACCCGGAAGCAGCCGGTCAGGGCTGGAGCTTCGTGGCAGCAGAGGGTGGACTGCTGGGTTACTTCTACGGTTTTGGCGACAGCGGGACTCCGCTGTGGCTGATCACCGAATCGCTCATCGAGAGTCCGGGTCCGGGCGAAGCGGTCACCACCGGCCTGCTCTACAGCGAGGCAGGCCGCTTCGACCAGCCGGCCGAACCCGCCGACTTCATCTACTGGGGCGAACTGACCGTGACCTTCGACAACTGCGAAGAGGCCACTGCGGAAATCAGCGGCCTGCACGGCGCTCAGACCCAGGAGCTGGTGCGACTGACGACGGCACCAGGCGCGGAAGGGACCTGCCAGCTCTGAACGAAAGGGAGCAGTCAGACTCCTGCCCACTTCATGCGAAAAGCCCCGCATCAACGCGGGGCTTTTCGCCACACAGGGCGCTGACCTGTACGAGTCGGACCCGTATTGAGTCAGGCCAAACTCCTGCCCCGTGGCACGTTCTTCGCCGCGATTGCGGTTGATCTGACATACAATAAGCGCTCCAGAGCGCCCATTCGGAACCCGTCATGCTGCGACTTGTTGGCAACCTCATCTGGTTCGTACTGGGCGGCTTCTTCATGGGTCTGGCGTGGTGGTTCTACGGACTGCTGTGCTTCATCAGCATCATCGGCATTCCCTGGGGACGGGCCTGTTTCGTGCTGGGCAAGTTCATGTTCTGGCCCTTCGGGCGCGAGGCGGTTGACCGCCGGGCTCTGACCGGCCGGGACGATCTCGGCACCGGCTGCCTGGGCATGATCGGCAACGTGATCTGGTTCGTCGTGGCGGGCATCTGGCTGGCCATCGGCCACCTGTTCTGGGCCCTGGCGCTGTTCATCACCATTATCGGCATTCCCTTCGGCGTCCAGCACGTCAAGCTGGCCGGTATCGCCATGTTTCCGATTGGCAAGTCGGTGGTGTTGGCAGAGGTCGCGCATGCCACCCGCGCCGCGCGCAGGGATTACTAACCCGCATTATTCATGAATTCACTCGCGCCCTTGCTTGCGCCTTGTACGCACAGCGGATTTTCCTCCCTCGGAAATACAGCCTGGTATTCCGCTCGGTCGGAAAATCCGCTGTGCGAACAATCCCCTGCGCAATCATCGCGGCGATTCATAAATAATGCGGGCTAAGGAGCCTCTGAACAACTCTGCGCGGAGCGCGTTTCTGTCGCAAATGCCGCAGATCGTGTGGTGCGACTCGAGTGACAGTAGCCGTAGCTACGGCCGAGGGGCGCAACGCGCGAGATGCGGCATTTGCGGCGAAACACTGCGGGACGGGGCTTTGCGCCCGCGCAGAGTTGTTCAGATGGTATGGACACCGCCCTCCTGACTTCGGCATCGCGATGTGCCACAGTTGGGTCGGTAACAATCAACTCACGCAGGAGGACGATGTCCATGGACAAGATTACCGTAGTCGGTCTGGACCTGGCAAAGAACGTTTTTCAGGTACACGGCGTGGATGACGGCGGGCAGGTGGTCTGCCGCAAGCAGTTGCGGCGGGCGCAGGTCCTGCCTTTCTTCGCTCGCCTTCAGCCTTGCCTGATCGGTATGGAGGCTTGCGGCGGCATGCACTACTGGGCTCGCAAGCTGACCGCGCTCGGTCACGAGGTCCGGCCCATGGCCGCACGCTTCATCAAGCCCTACCTCAAGTCCAACAAGTCCGACGCGCTCGATGCCGAGGCGATCTGTGAAGCGGTGCAGCGACCCAGCATGCGCTTTGTCACGCCCAAATCGCCCGAGCAGCAGGCCGCACTGCACCTGCACCACAGCCGCCGATTGCTGGTCAGTCAACGCACCGCACTGATCAACCACATACGTGGGGTGCTGATGGAGTTCGGCATCACCGTGCCTGTTGGCTCCAACGTGCTGCGCCGGCGGTTGCCGGAGGTCCTGGAAGACGGGGACAACGAGCTGCCCATGATGGCGCGCAACCTGCTGGCCACCCTGGCAGAGCAATTTCAAGCCCTGGATGAGCGCATTGAAGCACTCGAACACCAGATTGAGACCTGGCATCGCAACAGCGACGCCAGCCGACGCCTGGCCGAGATCCCCGGCATTGGCCTGATGACCGCCACCGCTTTGGCGGCAGCGATTGGTGATGGGCGAGCGTTCCGCAACGGGCGGGAACTGGCCGCCTACCTGGGTCTGGTGCCTCGGCAGGACTCATCCGGTGGTCGCCAGCGACTACTGGGGATCAGCAAACGGGGCGATCGCTACCTCAGGACACTGCTGATCCACGGTGCCCGGGCCGTCGTGCGTCACTTGAGAGCGCGAACGGCCGCCGGAAAACCACCCGGCAACCCGTGGCTGGCGAGACTTCTGGAGCGACGCCATCCCAATGTGGCCGCAGTCGCCCTGGCCAATCACAATGCCCGTGTAGCCTGGGCGTTGCTGACCCGTCAGGAACGATATCGCCCCATGGCGCTCTAGCAGTGCCCCCACTACCCGGGCCGAGGAAAAACACAGGAGAGTTCACCACCACGATTGCCAGCACCGATGAGATGGAAAGACAGGTCGGACCGCGACGGGCCAAACCCGAGGAACCTCTTGAAGCCAAGACTTCGCTATTCAGATAGGGACCCGTCGGCGAACACCATAGGGGCCAGGGATATCAGTCCCGACTACAGGCCGGATGTAAGAGTGCAATCGAACCTTCCTCTTCCAGATCAACGGCGTTTGCAAAATGGGCGGTGTCCATGTAAGAGGCTCCCTAACGGTCTCATTATTGAGCAGACACTCGGTTTGCCTCCCGGCATTCATGGCAAGGCCTCGGAGCGCAGGCTGCAGCGGCTCCGGCAGCAAGCGCCGACAACGCAGTCCACGGCCAATGAGAGACAAGCCGGGGGAGCGCCTTCGGCGTGGCCGGACACCCGGCCACAAGGCCGTCAGTCACAGCCGGTCTACGGTCCTGAAGGGGCTGTTTTCGATGATTCCGACAAACAGGTCGACCAACTCGGGGTCATGCTTGGATCCGGACTCGGCGCGAATCGTGGCCATGATTTCGGGGTGGGTGCGGGCTTGTTGGTAGACCCGTCGCACAGCCATCGCGTCATAGCTGTCGGCCAGGCTGATGATGCGCGAACACAGCGGAATGTCGTGGCCGGACAGGCCGTCAGGGTAACCGCCACCGTCGAAGTGCTCGTGATGATGCCGGATGTAGAGCGCGACTTGCTGCGCGCCTTCGAGCTCGGTCGATGCAATGATGATGGCCCCGATCTCCGAGTGTTGCTTGATTACCTCGAACTCTTCGTGGTCCAGCGCGCCTGGTTTGAGCAGAACGCTGTCGGGTACCCCGATCTTGCCGATATCGTGGAACAGCGCGGCCAGCCGCAGGGCGGCGAGCTGGGACGCGTCCAGGTCGCAATGGCGACCAACCTCCCCGGCCAGACCACGAACCCGTTCCGAATGGAGGTGCGTGACTCTGTCTCGATAGCCCAGTGCCACGGCCAGCGCCCTGAGGTACTTGTCGAGCGTGGCGACGCTACTCGACGCAGTCACGGGCTCCGGCTTCATGCGAGCCCTGCCGTGCCGACCAGCGGGCCTGCCCGGAAATCATGACTTGATTTGCAATTGACTGCGTTCATGGGGACCGCGCCAAACTGTTGTCAGCAAGGCTCAAGCATAGCGCGTCGCGGTCAATTACGCATCTGGCCCGGACTATTCATGACTACAATCTGCTGCGGCGACATTGCAAGCCGGGCAACGTTCAGTGGCTGATGCGCCAGTGCACCGTCTTGCCTGCATGAAGCGGTATGATCGCCTCCCCCGCGTCCCATTGCTCGGGCACGGCCCATTCGTGTCGTTCCAGGGTGATGGTCTCGGCGTTGCGCGGCAAACCGTAGAAATCCGGGCCGTGAACGCTGGCGAAGCCTTCCAGCCGGTCCAGCGCACCGGCGCGCTCGAAAACCTCGGCATAGAGCTCGATCGCGGCCGGGGCGCTGAAGATGCCGGCACAGCCACAGGCCGACTCCTTGGCGTGGCGCGGATGCGGTGCCGAGTCGGTACCGAGAAAGAACTTCGGGTTGCCGGAAGTCGCGGCCGCCACCAGCGCCCGACGATGCGCTTCGCGCTTGATGATCGGCAGGCAGTAGTGATGCGGCCGCAGACCGCCGACAAACATCGCGTTGCGATTGAGCAGCAGGTGATGGACCGTGATCGTGGCGCCGACCTGCCCCGGGGCCGCAGTCACGAAATCGACCGCGACCTTGGTGGTGACGTGTTCGAGAACGATCCTGAGCTCCGGGAAATCGCGCAGCAGCATCTCGAGGTGCCGTTCGATGAAAACCGCCTCGCGATCGAAGATGTCGATATCCGGATCGGTGACTTCGCCATGCAGCAGCAGCGGTACACCGGCGTTCTGCATCGCCTCCAGGGCCGGATAGGCCTTGCGCAGGTCGGTCACGCCGCTATCCGAGTTGGTCGTCGCGCCGGCCGGGTAATACTTGACCGCATGGACGAAGTCGCTTTCGGCAGCCCGAACGATCTCCTGCGGTGACGTGTTGTCGGTCAGATACAGCGTCATCAGCGGTTCAAAGGCCGAGCCATCGGGCCGTGCCGCCAGGATGCGATTTCGATAGTCCGCCGCCATCGCCACCGTGGTCACCGGGGGCAACAGGTTGGGCATGATGATGGCGCGAGCGAAGCAGCGCGCACTCGCCGGCAGCACCTGGGCCATGATCTCGCCGTCGCGCAGGTGCAGGTGCCAGTCATCGGGTCGACGCAGCGTCAGGGGTTGTGCAGTCATCGGATCAGACCGAAACAGGCTCGGTAAGCATTGTACCGGCACCCGTCAAGCACAGCGTAAGTTCAGGGCAAGGCCACAACCACCACCAGCACGCTTACAGCCGGCACGGTGACCGTAATCAGCCGGGTGTCAATGTTTGGCTGGAATCTACGTTACCGCGATCGATCAGAAGAGGTGCGTCGACCCAGAGATTCAGCCTGACCTGCCGTTCACCCCTTCCAGCTGCCGGACAGCATGACTGGCCAGGCTCTTGCCGGCTTCTTGCATGGTCAGATAGGTCTCATCAGCGCCGGCGGCACGAATGCGGTCAACGTGCTCGGCGTACAGCGCATGCGCCACGATCGGGCCAGTGAACCCGCGACCACGCAGCTTGCGAGCCGCAATCAACTTGGCTTCAATATCGTCCATCGCAAGAATCGCCACCTCGATCTGGCCGAGCCGGATCGAGTGCCAAAAGTCAGAATCCTCCGCATCGGCCAGGATGACCTTTCGGCCTTCCTGCTCGTGTTGCTGGACGCAGTAGGGGTCGGCATCAAGACCAACCACCCGATCGTCGCACAACGACAGCGCTTCGTAGGCGGCGGTGCCGGTCCGGCCCATGCCGAGAATCAGGGCGCGCGCATCGCCGAGATCCGGGGGAATCTCGTCGGGATGGGCCGTTTCCGTCTGGCACTTGCACAGCCAGAACTCGAAGCGCTCGAACAGCGGGTGGGCCAGGCGGTTCAACGGCGCGGCCACGGCAAACGACAGCGCCACGCTCAGCGCCAGCGGGACCAGCCAGTCGCTCATGGCCGGAATGCCGGCGGCGACGATCAGCCCGAACTCGCTGTAAGCGGTAAGCGTCAGAGCACCCAGAAAAGCATTGCGAGCGCGCAGCCGGAACAGCGCCAGCACGAAGAAAAACAGCGCGCCCTTGAGCGGCAGCGCCAGGCCCAGGACAAGGGCAAACAGCCAGTCGTCCGGCCCGGGCAGCCCGGACATGCCGATCTCGAGAAAGAACCCGACCAGAAACAGCTCCTTGAGGCTCCACAGCGATTCGGACAGTTCCTTTGCCCGGTGGTGACTGCCCAGCAGGAGCCCCATCACCAGCGCACCAAGCTCCGGACTGAGTCCAACCATCTCGAAACCGGCGCCACCGAGCACCAGCGCCAGCAGCATGCCGATCAAGACCAGCAACTCGTCGCGGCCGGTCATGTCGAGCAACCAGTGCAGCACCGGCCTGAACAGCGGCAGGACAAACACGCCCAGCGCCCAGATTGACGGGGCATGTCCGCCCCAAAGGCTCAGCACGAGCAGCGCCAACAGATCCTGGATGATGAGAATGCCGATGGCCGTCCGGCCGTGGAACGCCGTCAGTTCACGCTTGCCTTCGAGGATCTTGGCCGCCAGCACCGTGCTCGAAAACGCCAGCGCGATGCCGACAAGAACGGCAAGGTTCCAGTCCAGACCGAGCAAAAAACGCAAGCCTGGGGCCAGGACCGCCACGGAAATGAAGAAATGCAGGAGCCCTCCGCCAATGACCGGCGGCTGCACCAACTGGCGCAATTTGAGCTTGAGTCCGACCGTGAACAGCAGCAGCAAAACGCCGAGATGAGCGACATGGTGCAGGATATCGCCGGTATAGGACGGCAGCACGCCGAAGCGCTGGCTGATCCAGTTCAACCCGAAACCGGCAGCCAGAAATCCGACCAGCGGTGGAAGCCCGATCTGCTTGACCAGCAGACCGAGAAAAAACGCCAGTCCGATACAGAACACTTCAAACATCACATACTGCCCGTTGCAGAGCCCGAGTGATCCCTGCCGCTCATTCTGCAACATTCAGCGCATTGGAAGCGCTTGCCCGGCCCGGCGGACTCGTGGAATGCCTGAACCAGTCTGCGCGGAGCGCGTTTCAGTCGCAAAAGCCGGTCACTCCCGCGAAGGCTCCGTCGCGCCCGCCCCGGCTGGTTCAGACGTTGCTCAAGGGTAAAGCAGGGTCTGCTGCCAGCGTTCATCAGCCAGATCGAAGCAGACGCGTTCGTGCAGGCGGTACTCGCGCCCGTACCAGAACTCGACCCGACGCGGACGCACGCGAAAGCCGGACCAATACTCCGGGCGCGGCACCTCCCGACCCTCGAACCGGCTTTCGAACTTCGCGACCCGCTCAAGGAATGCCTCGCGACTGGGTAGCGGCGTCGACTGCCGAGAGGCCCAGGCCCCGATCTGGCTGCCGCGCGGTCGGGTGGCGAAGTAGGCATCCGCTTCGGCCTCACTGACTGCATCGGCACGTCCCTCGACAATGACCTGCTCTTCGGTCTCCCGCCACCAGATCACCAGCGCCACATCCGGACAGGTGGCCAGCTGCTGTCCCTTGCGCGAGTGCAGATTGGTATAGAACACGAAACCATCCCGGTCGTGGTCCTTGAGCAGTACAGTGCGCGCCGACGGACGGCGCTCGGCATCGACGGTCGCCAGCGTCATGGCGGTCGGCTCGGGCACGCCGGCGGCAACCGCCCGCTCAAAGCCGTCTCGAAAACGTTTCAGCATCTCGGGCGTCATTGCCCGGAAAGCGGTCATTCCAGCAGCGCTCCGTAGCCGCGTTGAAAATCAGGATAGCGAAAACGGTAGCCGGTGGCGAGCAGGCGCTGGTTGGCGACACGCTTGCCCTGCCCGTGGCGGGCATCGCTATCCTGCTCGGGACCGGCCACGCCGATCCTCTCAGCCAGCCACTGCAGCACCTCGCATCGCGCAGCCGGGCGGCAATCGCTGGCACAGTAGATCGGCTCGGGGTCAGGCAGTTCGAGCAAGTGGGCCAGCACACCGGCGCAGTCATCGGCGTGAATACGGTTGGTCCATTGAGGCGGCTGCGCCCGACAGCGAGCGCGGCCGGCGCGTATCTGGCGCACAAGCGCATCGCGGCCGGGCCCGTAAATGCCCGAAAACCGCACCACGACGGGCTCGGCCACTCCGGCGTCGAACACCGCGCGTTCAGCCAGACGCAGCACTTCGCCATTGAAGGCTGCCGGAACGGTCAACGAACGCTCATCAACCCACTCGCCGGCATCCTGACCGTAGACGGCGGTGCTGGATACGAAGATCAGGCGGCGTGTATCAACACGCCTCATCAGATTCTGCATCCCGTCGACGTAGGCTTGACGGTAGCCATTGCGGTCGCGCCGGTCAGGCGTGGCCTGGTAAACCACGGCATCCCAGTGAACCGGCAGATCGTCAAGCGTAGCGGGATCGAGCAGATCAGCCGCGTACGGCCGGATCGGCGCCAACAGGCGGTCGGCGCGGCGCCGCAGACCGGTGATCTGCCACTGAGCCGTGTCAAGACAAGCGGCCAGACGGGTGCCGATGTCGCCACAACCGGCGATCAGCACGCGTCTCATGAGGGTGCCGCCGCCGGCGGTGGCGAATGATCGCGCGGACGCGGCGGCAGCTTGCGCAGCCAGATCAGCCACACCACCAGCGCATCGAGAATGATCAACGCCTGCCAGAGGTAGAGATGAAACCAGTTGAACCAGGTCTCGTTCCACTGACCCATGTAGAACAGGCTGATGATACGCACCATGTTCAGGGCCTGGATGGCAAAAAACCCGATCACGAATCCGATCAGCTTGTGTTTGAGTGGCGCGGGAAAGGCAAACAGCGCGGCGAACAGGATAATCAGCGCCTCGACACCGTTGCAGCCTGGCTCGATGCTGACGGCAAAGCCGCTCTCGATATCCCGGATAATCTTTCCGGCCGAGACCACGCCTGAATCGAACAGCTCGATCAGAAACACGCTGACCTTGGCAATACCCGCGGTAAACGGGATGATGACGTGGGTTTGCACCGGCTGCAGCACCTCGATGGTAAACAGCGCCAGTAGCAATACAACGAAGAGAACGGAAAAGCGCAACATATCGGTGAAGCGGCTCGAATCTGGGGCGCTTATGGTAACCAAACTCGCGTCATGGCGCAGGCAAGGGACGCCGGGTCACCGAAAGATTCACTGATCTGCGTGATAGCATAATCGTTCTGTTCAGCTGGCCCTTCGACATTGCCATGAAAGTCCGTCATCGCGCCTCTGCACCCCCCTGCAGACAACCGGAGATCGCAGCTTGCCGGTGACCGAACACGGCACAGACACGGCCCCGAACCGTATTTTCCTGATCGGCCCGATGGGCTCAGGCAAGACCACGGTGGGGCGGCATCTGGCCGATCGGCTCGGCATGGCCTTCATCGACCTGGATCATGCCCTGCAGAAACGCTGCGGTGTCGAGGTGGCGGTCATCTTCGACATCGAGGGCGAAGCCGGCTTTCGCAGGCGCGAAAGTGACCTGCTCGACGAGCTCAGTCAGCGCGATTCGCTGGTGCTGGCAACCGGCGGCGGCAGCGTGCTTGACCCGGACAATTGCCGGCGGCTGAGCGAGCGCGGACTGGTGGTCTTTCTTGAAACCAGCGTTAATCAACAGATTCGGCGGCTTGAGCGTGACCGCCAGCGGCCCCTGCTACAGGCTCCGGACCGACGGCGTCGACTGACCGAACTGGCCGATCAGCGCAACCCGATCTATCGTCGCGTGGCCGATCTGACGGTGCGCTCGGCCAACGTCCCGCCCCCGGCCATGGCCGAGATCGTCGAACGCGCGATTCACGACCACTGCCGTGAGGTGCACAGCTCATGAAAACCGTACAGATCAATCACGCTGCCGGGGCTTGCCCGGTCTACATCGGACCCGGTCTGATCGGAATGGCCGGGGCATGGACACGTCACATTGGCGGGCGCGTGCTGGTGGTCAGCGACGAGACGGTTGCGGCGCTCTATCTGGAACGGCTGGAGTCCAGCCTGGCCGGTTTCGGCTACCGCAGCCAGGTGATCGTTCCACCCGGTGAAACTCACAAGACCCTGGCCAGCTGGCAGCGCATCATCGATGCCCTGGTCGAGCTCGGCGCCCAGCGCGATGCAACGGTCATTGCGCTGGGTGGCGGGGTGATCGGCGATCTGGCCGGTTTCGCGGCCGCCAGTTACATGCGAGGGATACGCGTCGTGCAGATGCCAACAACCCTGCTGGCTCAGGTCGACGCGGCCGTCGGCGGCAAGACCGGGGTCAACCACCCGGCCGGCAAGAACCTGATCGGGGCCTTTTACCAGCCGGCAGCCGTGGTCGTCGATCTCGATACCCTCACCTCGCTCGAACCGCGCGACTACCAGGCTGGACTGGCCGAGATCGTGAAGTACGGAGCAATCAGGGACGAGCGTTTCTTCTACTGGCTGGAGAACCGGATTCACGCGCTCTCGGCCCGGGTTCCCGACGTGCTGGCCGAGGCCGTCCAGTCGTCGGTTCGGCACAAGGCCGAAGTGGTGGCTGCCGACGAACGGGAGTCCGGCCAGCGGGCGCTGCTCAACTTCGGCCACACCTTCGGTCATGCGCTGGAGACGCTGACTGACTACCAGCGTTACCGCCACGGTGAAGCCGTGGCCATCGGCATGGTACTCGCCGCCCGGCTGAGTGAGCGAATTGGACGACTTCCGGCCGGCCAGTCGGAGCGCATCGCCCGACTGCTCGAGCGGCTCGGGCTGCCGACCGCATTGCCCGGCGATGTGGATCCGGAGCGGCTGCTGTGCCTGATGCGGCTTGACAAGAAGAACCGCGCCGACCAGATTCACCTGGTGCTGCTCGAATCGATCGGCAAGGCCGTGGTCGAGACCTGCCCGGCCGACGAGATTCGCTCCGTCCTGGTGGCGTTATGACAGACCGCTCCCAGGCTTTGCTGATGCGCGCACTGCGGCGCGAGCCGGTCGAACGCACCCCGATCTGGCTGATGCGCCAGGCGGGTCGCTACCTGCCCGAGTACCGGGCCACGAGGGCGAAGGCCGGCGACTTCCTGACCCTGGCATCGACACCGGAGCTGGCCTGTGAAGTCACGCTGCAGCCGATCAAGCGCTATGGCTTCGACGCCGCCATCCTGTTTTCCGACATCCTGATCCTGCCGCATGCGATGGGCCGGGGGTTGCGCTTCGAACCGGGCGAAGGACCCTGTTTCGAGCGCCCGGTTCGCACGGTTGCCGATATTGACAGCCTGCCCGTACCGGATCCCAACGACGACACCGGCTACGTAATGAACGCCGTGCGCCTGATCCGCGACGCCCTGCCGACGACGACACCGCTGATCGGCTTTGCCGGCAGCCCCTGGACCGTGGCCACCTACATGATCGAAGGCCGCAGCAGCAAGGACTACGCCCTGGCAAAGCGGCTGTTGCTGGCCCGGCCCGATGCCGCCGGCCGCCTGCTGAATCACCTGGCCGACGCCACTGCCGCCTACCTGACAGCTCAGGTCGAGGCCGGGGCTGATGCGCTGATGATCTTCGACTCCTGGGGCGGCGTGCTATCGCCGCGGCTCTATCGCAAGTTCTCGCTGGCCTCGCAGCAGCGCATCGTCGACCGGATCAAGTCGGCCTGCCCGGGTATACCCCTGATCCTGTTTGGCAAGGGCTGCGGACAGCATCTGGAAGCCATGGCCGACACTGGCTGCCAGGCCCTCGGCGTCGACTGGACGCTGGATCTGTCCGAGGCCCGCCGCCGGGTCGGTGATCGCGTCGCCCTGCAGGGCAATCTGGATCCGGCCGTGATGCTGACCGCTCCGGATGTGATCGCGACCGAGGCCCGCCGCGTGCTCGACAGCTTCGGTGACGGCCCCGGTCATATCTTCAACCTCGGCCACGGCATCACGCCTGACGTTCCACCGGAACACGTTGCCTGCCTGGTCGAGACGGTGCGAAGGCACCGCTGAGCATCTCGATGCTCCAGTCGCACCTGCTCGCGAGCAACAATGCCGAGCCGGTCCACGGGCTGGTCTAAGGCGCATTGAATCGATCGCTGAAGATGCGATTGACATTGAGGATCGTGCGCGTGATATTGGCTTCGGTCACCTCATTGACGGCTTCGGTTGCCGTCGTAAAGCGCAGCCGGATGCGCGCATCGGTGTCTGCCAGGACCACGTCCGGATCGGTGGCAAAGCTCAGCGTCACGGTGCGCTGCTCGCCGGCAACGAAATCGCCGAAGTCGCAGTCGATGGTCTGGCCGCCGTCGCTGATCGCGCAGCTGCCTTCCGAGCTGCCGGTGAACACGACGCCGGGCGTATCGATCTGCCCGTTCATCGCAATCGCCTGGGCGGTCAGGCCGGCCAGGCCCTCGGGCTGGAGATTGCCGACGATCACGTCGATGGTGAAGGCCTCGCCGGCCGGCACGGGTGCCGGCGGCGTCTCGCCCTGGTCATCGGGCAGTTCGATGCCGAGATTGACCAGCAGCTGTGGCGTGAGCTCGACGGTCTGGCATCCGCCCCGTGAGTCCTGGTCCTGGATGCAGAAGTGAACCGTCTTGATCCCGGGCGTGCTGAAGGTGTGCTGGGCAATGCCGTAGCCGGTGCCGCGACCCTGCAGTGGCTCGACCAGCAAAACGCCCTCGATGAACGGATTGTCCGGATCGTCGTCATTGACCCCGCCTTCGACCACGGTCTGCTGAGAATTCCAGACCACGGACGTGAAATAGGCGTCGGGATCGACCGCCCCGTCGTCATGAAACACGCCGCGGATGGCGAACGGGAATCCCAGGCCGACGCGCGCGGGGAGTTCGACATCGGTGACCTGCGGCGGATCGTCGATGAACACGACCTCGATCTCGACCGGGGTCGGCTCGGAGTCATCGACGCCGTCGTTGGCCACGAAGACGAAGCGATCGCTGCCGAAATAATCCTCGTCGGGCGTGTAGGCCAGCGTGACGGTCGCATTGTCGCTGGCAACCGGCACGAGCGTGCCATGGGCCGGTGAATCCACGATCTGGTAGCTCAACACATCGAGTCCGTTGAAATCGATGCCAAGAATGCCGTCCGGATCCTCGGCGACCAGCGTGACGTCGAGCGGTACCCCCTCATCGGTGATCACGGACTGCGCGATACCGACCGGCGGCCGGAAGTTGCGGGCCACGTCAATGAGCACGGTGCCGACATTGCTGTCGGCCAGGCCATCGCTGGCGATGAACTGAAAGCTGTCGGTCGCGCTGTGAAAGTCGAAGTTCGAGACATAGGTCACGGTGGCCGAATCTGCGGTGATGTCTTTCAGTGGCGAGGTCTCGAAGACGTGCACGAAGCCCTCCTCGCGGTCGACGACGTAGAACTGGGTCGAGTTGACCGACACCGCGCGCGGCCGGCCCATATTGCCGAGCACGAAGCCGGGCTGCTCGCCCTGGTTGACGCCGGTACCGGTCGACAGGGCCTGGCCGGCGAAGGTGCCGTCGGGTGCGAAGCGCTGGACGCGATAGTTGTCCCACTCGGCGATGTAGAGCACATCGTTGGGATCAATGGCGATGTAGAGCGGTTCGTTGAACTGGCCGGGCTCTTCACCCTCCAGGTCTGACTCAAGAAGTCCGCGAGTGCAGGTGACATCGGTGCAGGAAAAGCCCTTGCTGATCTTCTTGTCTTCATCGCAGGCGTTGTTGCTGCTGGTCTCGCAGCGGCCCATCCAGCCGACGTAGTCGCCTGTCACGAACTGACCGCCTTCATCGAAAGAAGAAGCGGTGAATTTCTCGATACGCTCGTTGGCGCAGTTGACCATGTAGAGATTGCCGTTTGAGTCGACGTCCATGGCATAGCCCAGCGAACTGCTGCCGGCGCAGGAGGGACTGGGCGTCGGAAAGGGCTCAGCGGCATTGAGGGTGGCCAGGTAAATCGGATCGGGCGGATCGTTGCGGATATCGAACACGAATACACGGCGCTTGTCGGTGATGTAGAGCAGTCCCTGGCCGGAGTCGACCCGGGCATAGGCCACGCTGGCAGCCTGCAGGTTGGGCGCCGAGTCGCTGTCGACGCTGCCCAGCGACTGGCAGAAATCCGGTCGGTGGTCCTTGCCGACGAAGTCGGTGGCGCAGCGGTTGACGATGATTTCCCGGCTGGAGCCCGAACCAATGGTCTTGATTTCATAGAGCAGGCCGTCGCGGTCGATCACGAAGGCATCGTTGAAGCCTTCGTACTGAATCTGGCCGATGAAGTTGCCGTCCCGGTCCCAGGTCGAGATGCGCGGAAAGGAGCTGGCCGAGCTGGCCGAACACTGCCAGTAGTGATCGACCATGTAGACCTTGCCCTGATCATCGACGTGAACGAATTCGGGCTCGTAGACCCAGTCGACGTCGATCTTGTCGGCGTTCGGGCCCGACAGCACCTGGCAGACGTTGTCGTAGAGCCAGGCGGCACGATTGCCGCTCAGATAGAACGCTTCGCCGTACGGCCCACCGGGCGAGGTGCGGTAGTCCTCGATGAAGAAGGGATACAGCGGCGCGACGAATTCGCCGTTATCGGGGCGATCACTGATCCTGAACGACAGCGGATCGAAGCGCCCGTCGAGGAAATCCGGGTCGCTGCCGGAGAGCACCACGTCGATCGGCTCGGAGGTCAGCGTGCTGGCCGAAACATCGCTGACTGTCGGCGCCGTGTTCGTGCCCTCGGCCTTGACCGTGATCAACTGGTCGCCGAAGCTGCTGTTGCCGGACGCATCGGTGGCCGTCCAGGTGATCGGCGAGCGGCTGTCGATCGGATAGAAGGCGGGACCATCGTTGCTGATGGCCGGACTCGGATCGGCGAGATCGACCACGCGCGCCGCGCCAAGGATGACCTCGTCGGCATTCAGGCCCGGTTGAGCCGCCGGCACCTCGATCACCCGGCTGGGCGGCGGCACCATGATCGGTGCCTGGGTGTCCTCGACCAGGATCAACTGCGAGGTGGTCGCGATGTTTCCGCCACCGCCCGGCAGCGGGCCGGTGTCGGACGCGCTCCAGGTCAGCAGGGTGAAACCGACGTTGAGCAGCGGTGGCGCGTCGTTGCCCAGGCTGAAGGGTTTGCCGCAGGGATCGGAGGCCTGGATGGTGCCGCGCAGGTCAGCGGCCACCCGCCGATACAGCACACCGCCGAAATCAGTGGCTTCGAGCGTGATATTGGGCTGGCTGGTCGAGATCTGCGGCGGGTGCAGCTTGTAGATCGTGATCTCCTGCTCGCGTTCATGCACCACCGAAGTTCGCCCATCGAACAACTGGGAGGCCGTGACCAGCCCGGTTTCAAGCGCGATGTTCTTGATTACTTCCCGGGCGGCATTCTGCGACGCGGCCTGGCGCGCGGCCGTCCAGCCCTGATTGGCCACGGCCGCACCGTACTTGATCGAGTTGTAGGCCAGCAGGCTGGCCGGGATGATGATGTCGAAGGCATCCGAGATCTGGGTTTCAGCCCGCCAGTCGATGCGATGATTGCCGGACGGAAACTCGACCGTTTGTTCTGAATGCTGGTCAGGCAGGATGTGCGCATTGACCGCATGCACATTGACATCGGTATTGGCATGAACCACCTGGACCTGACCGGTGCGCGTCAGCTCGCCCCATTCTCCCGGCGCATTCTTGAGTGTGGCGAAGCCGAGCAGATTCTTGTAGTCGGCAATCGACTGCGGCAGGTCGAACTCGTAACGGCAACCATCGTTGGAGTTCGGCCATTCGTCCCAGTCCCCTGGTGTAACGAAGATCGCGCGGGTGTCCTTGAGCCCCAGGTTGGTGCCGAAAGTCACCGCGCTGGCCGGAATGCCGAATACCGGGTCGGGCACGAACGAAATTGGCAGCGCCAGGTTATGGCTGGCGATCAGGGCGGTGATCTGAAGTTCGAGGTCTTCATTGACGTCGGCACGAGCCGTCATTCCAGCCAGTGCCGCGAGGGGGGCAACGGCCAAAGCGATCAGCAGTCGAAGGGCAGTCATGGCGATGCTCGCAACGCGGAGTGTATTCCCCTATGCGCCGGGCGGGATAGAATCGAATCATCTACTTCCGGAGTGGCTGCATGCCCGTTTCCGCCAACATCGAGCTGACTGCCTTGCTGCGTCGGTCCATGGCCGGGGACGCCAGCGCGCGCGAGCAGCTGTGGCGCCACGTTCACGACCAGCTTCGGACCATGGCGGGGCGTCGCCTGGCGCGTGAGCCATCGAATCGGGACCTGGATGCCACCGAGCTGGTCCATGAGGCGTTCTTCAAGCTCGATGCGCTGGCCATCGAGCCGCGCGATCGCCTGCATTTTCTTGCCCTGGCCGCCCGTGCCATGCGTCAGGTGCTGGTCGATCAGGCACGCGCTCGTCAGCGCGACAAGCGCGGTGGCGGGCAGATGCCGATTACACTGCTGACCCACCATGCCGAAGACAGCGGCGCCCGGGTGGTCGACGTACTCGATCTGGAGCAGGCCCTGTCGGAACTCGAACGTCTGGACGAGCGCAAGGCCCGTGCCGTGGAGCTGAGCTACTTCGGCGGCCTGACCGATGAACAAGTCGCCCAGGCCCTGGCCGTCTCGAGTGCCACCGTCAAGCGCGACCTGCGCACCGCCCGGGCCTGGTTGGCGAGCACGCTCGGTGATGATTGACCCGGCGACAGTGGCAATCTCGTGGGTCGTGCCCCGGTTCAATGCCCGATAATGTTCGTTCATTCCCCGAAGGCTTTTGCATGCGCGCTGTAACAGCACTGGCGGTATTGCTATGCAGTCCGGGTGTATTGTCCAGCGACCTGCCGCCCGGCAAACCCCTGGTCCAGAACTGGTCGATGGCCGACTACGGAGGCCAGGTGACGAACTGGGCGATCGGGCAGGCGCCGGACGGGCGGATGCTGGTGGGCAACGGCAATTTTCTGCTGACCTTCGATGGTGCGCGCTGGCGGCAGATTGACACGCCCCAGGGAGACCGGGTGCGGGTAATGGCGATCGATCCGGATGGGCGGGTCTGGGTCGGGATGCCGAACGAGTTCGGTTACTTCGAGGCCGACGAGACCGGAACGCTGGTCTACCACTCCCTGTCGGTGCAGCTGCCGGAGGAGCAGCAGCAGTTCGGGGAGGTCTACGACCTGAACCGGATCGATGGGCGGGTGTATTTCGGTACCGTGAATTTCCTGTTCCAGTGGGATGGGCAATCCCTGTCCGTGTTGCCGAAACGCGAGCAGATCTTCCGTCTGACGCTGGCCCACCAGGGTCGCCTGCTGGCGCTGATCGGTCGCGACTTTCATGACCTGACCGACTTCCCTTCGGACGACCGGGAACTGGCGCCGCTGCCCGGCCTGCAGCAGCCCGAAGGCGTCCGCCTGACCTTTGCAGAATCCTGGCCGGACGGTCGGCTTTTGATGGGATCCCTGGAAAACGGCTTGTTCTGGCTGACGGAGGGTGGAACGCCGGAGCCGGCCTCGTCGATCCCCGAATTGACCGAGGCGTGGCCCTTTGTCGCCCTGCCCATGGACGATGGCAGCATCGTGCTGGGGACCCGCTATCAAGGCGTGATGCATCTCTCGCCCGCCGGTCAGTTGCTGGATCATCTGAGCGAGCGAAACGCTCTGGACAGCAACGTGGTCAGCGCCATGAGCCTGGATCGGGAAGGGGGACTGTGGCTGGCACTGGAAGGCTCGATTGCCCGCGTGGACTGGTTCAACGGCCTGCGCTACTACGACAGCGATCTGGGGGTCGGGCAGGCCAACGAAATGATCGAACATCTGGACGAGCTGCTGGTCGGCGGCGCGCACGGCGTGGGGGTGCTGCGGGCCGATGGCTCAGACGGCAGTCGCCTCCAGAACCTGGACGCGCCCCTGCTTGAAGTCTTCGGTCTGCTGGATGACGGCGACGGTGTTCTGGTGTCGGGTTCGGAAGGCGTACATCGGATGGTGTTCGACCTGGAAGCAGGTGAGACCGTGTCCAGCGAGCGGCTGATCCGCGACACCTACGGCTACAAACTCAAGCCCTCGCGCTTTCGTGACGCGGTCTATGCTGAGCTGGAGTCCGGGCTGGGCGTATTGATCCGTCAAGATGGGGGCTGGGAGACCGTGCAACGGATCGAAGGCATCGATCGACGCGCCGGTCCAATCGCCGAAGCCGCCGACGGCACGGTCTGGGTGGGCACCACGGGTGGCTTGTTCTATCGCCTGCGCTGGAACGAGGCCGATGCCCTGGTCCTGGATTCGATCGTGGGTGCCGCTGAAGGTGTTCCGCCCGGCTTTGCATGGCCCTTCGAACTCCAAGACCGGATCGTGCTGGGCACCAGCGACGGGGGCTATCGTTCTGTCGCCGGCGGCGTTGAACCCGACCCGGCCTTCGGCAACGCCGATTTCGCTATCGACGACGATGGCACGCGCGACGTCTACAAACTGTTTTCCGTCGATGCGGGCACCGTCATCGGCGGTGTCGGCAAAGGAGGCGCCCTGTGGCTGGGCGAGCGATCGGCGGACGGCGCGCTGGTCTGGCCGCGCCGACTTCGGCCCGAGCTGCCGCCTGGGCAGAACTGGTTCTTCAAATTCTTTCGCGGTCAGCTCTGGTTCGGCCGCCACCCCGGCCTGTATCGGATCGACCTGGACCGACTGGGCGCAGAACCGCCGCCGGTGGGCCAACTCGCCGTACAGCGGGCCGGATTTCCGGACGAGGACCGCTGGCCGCGCGGTGGCCCGGGTGAGGGCGTCGCGCTGGAAATCGATCGTGAGCAGCCGACCCTGCGCTTCGAATACGCACTGAGCAGCTATCAGCGCACGGACCGGACCGAATACCGGACGCGCATGGACGGCCTGGAGCGGAACTGGAGCCGCTGGAGTGACGAAGACCGCCGGGACTTTACTCAACTACCGGCCGGCGACTACCAGTTTCTCGTTCAGGCCCGGGACGTGCAGGGACGAGTCATCGACGCCGAGCCCGTCTCGCTGCTGGTCCTGCCGCGCTGGTACGAGAGCACGGCCGCCGGATGGGCCTACGGCGTCATCGCGCTCGTTCTACTGGCCCTGTCGGCCCAGTGGGGCCAGGCCCGCCGGACCCGTCGCATGCGCGCCCAGCAGCTTGAACTGGAGCAGCAGGTGGCCGAGCGCACGGCCGAGGCTCGGGCCAGCGCCCGCGAAGTGCAGCGCCTGAGTGATGCGCGGGCGGAGTTCTTCGCCAACGTCTCGCACGAGCTGCGCACGCCGCTGACCCTGACCCGCGCCCCGCTCGAGGAGCTGGCCCGCGAGCCCCGACTCAGCGAGGACGGCCGTCGGTATTTGGACCTGGCCCAGCGCAACACCGAGGTGATGCAGTCGCTGATCGGCCAGGTGCTCGACCTTCAGAAACTCGACGCCGGTGAAATGCCGATGCGGCTGGTGCGCAACGACCTGGCCCTGGCCGTCCGGCGCATAATCGAGCGCTTCCGGGTCCATGCCGCATCGGAGTCGATCGACCTGGCAAGCGAGGGTCTGGACGAAGTCTGCATGGCGGTGTTCGATCCGCGCCACATCGACACCATGGTCTCGAACCTGCTCGGCAACGCGGTCAAGTTCACGCCGGCCGGTGGTTCGGTTCGCGTGGGTCTGGATCGTGGACCGGATCAGTTCTCGATCCGGGTCGTGGACACGGGGCCCGGCGTTGCCGAGGCCGATCAGGCCGAGATTTTCGAGCGCTACCGCCAGGGCAGCCTCGTCTCGTCGGGAGGTGGCGGCACGGGGATCGGCCTGGCTCTGGTGCGCGAATTGGTCGAACTGCACGGCGGGGAGGTTCGCCTCGACAGTGAGATCGGGGCCGGCGCCAGATTCACGCTGAGTCTTCCGGCGACCCTGCAGCCCCATGATGAACCCAACATGACCGAGCCGCCCGAGCCCGAAGACATCGAACCGGGCTCAACACAGCGCGAAACGCCTCCGGAAGACGCATCGGCCGCACAGATCCTTCTGGTCGACGACAACGCCGAGCTGCGCGAATTCCTGCGGCTGCGCCTGGGCCGGACCTTCCGGATCATCGAAGCCGACAACGGTGTGAGAGGGCTCGAACAGGCCCGCGAGCACCTGCCCGATCTGATCGTCACCGACGGCATGATGCCCGAGCTCGACGGCCTGGGATTGACGCGGGCGGTCAAGGCCGATCCCGAGCTGGATTTCATTCCGGTGCTGATGCTGACCGCCCGCGGCGAGAGCGATGCCATCGTTCAGGGTCTGGCGGCCGGCGCCGACGATTATCTGGCAAAACCCTTCGACGGCGCCGAGCTGGCCGCGCGCATCAATGGCCTGATCGCCTCACGCCGCCGGCTGAAGGCCCGCCTGCAGGCCGAGTTCGAAGCCAGAGACCAGACCATCGACGCCGAGTCGGAATTCGCCCGGGCGGCCGAGCGGGTCGTCGAGGAATCGCTCAGCGACCCGGGCTTCAGCGTTCGCGACTGGGCTTCACTGATGCACATGGACCGGACCACGCTGTTCCGGAAGCTCAAGGATGAAACCGGGCAATCGCCGAACGACTACTTGCGCGAGTCGAGAATGCAGCGCGCGGCCGAGCTGCTCAAGCGCCGCGCCGGCAACGTGGCCGAGGTGGCCGAGGCGGTCGGTTTTGCCAGCGTGTCCTCGTTCTCGAGACGCTTCCGGGAACGCTTCGGCCAGACGCCGGCCAGTTTCCGTCGGATCGGCTGAACAGCCCCGTGACGTTCAGGCACCCGACCGAGAATATCGGCCGGCACCCCGATGCCTGCTCCGGTTGAGCGGCTCTGCAGACAGTCTGCAACCTGCGGCACACGATCCACAACCCCCGGACATGGCGACCTGACCTGCCAACGCGTAGCTTGGAAACCAGGAATAGCACTGGCATTCGGAGCACGACGATGCACAAATTTCTCTTCACTTCACTGCTGGGCCTGGCGCTGCACAGCGCCTCCATAGCCGCGGGCAGTCTCGAAGTCCTGGCTCCGGATGGGCTGGACGCATTCGAATCAATCGACCTGGTCGAGCTCACAGCGGATGCCGGTCGAGTCGAGGCCTCGCCGGTGAGCCGGTTTTCGATCGACCAGTTAAGCCTGGATCGCGGCCGCGTGATTCTGGACGCTGCCCGTCCGCTGTCGCTTGACTTCACCGATGCCCAGACGGCCGTCGCGCTGCAGATCGACGATACCCGTGACTCGGCCACGCTGGTCCTCACGCTTCTGGAAGGCGATCAGGAGATCGGGCGCCAGGTCTTTGCCCATGAGGTCCCGGCCGGCAGCCGGGTCGGCCTGATCCGTGACGGGATGATCAGCGTGGTCTCGGACCGCCCCTTCGATCGGCTGATACTCAAGCGGGTCGATTCCGGTGCCAATGCGTATCCGCTGTATCTGGGTCGGCTGAGTCTGTCCTCCGAGCTGCAGCATTCGCAGTCCGGCCTGCGCGGCAACACCGGCGCACTGGCCTGCAGTATTCCGCTGGGTGTTGCCTACAACCTGAGTTTCTTCATCAGCCTGACGCCCTTTCCTGCCGCGGTGGCCGCCGGTCGCGCGGCCTATGCCTCGAACCTGGCGCTGAAGTTCTGCAAACCCAGCCTCAATGCGCCCGAAGACGTCGAGCGTCGCGTTCCGGCCGGCCAGTGCGAGGTCGAATTCGAGCAGGCGCACATGGCCTTCAAGTATTCCGATGCGCTGGGTATTCCGATCGAGACCCAGAGCGACTGGGGCGAGCTCGGCACGCCGCGTATGACCCATCACAACACCGATGTCGACGTGGTGCTGCTGGCCGGCAATCCGCGTCCGCCGGCGGCCCGATTCACCGATCTCGATTTTCTCCTGTCCAGCGCCTCTTTCGATGCAACCGACAAGATCTACGATAGCTGCCGCGAGGACGGCAGCGTGCGCTACAGCCAGTTCGAGGGCTCGGGGCCACTCTACGAATGCCCCTACAATATCGGCCGGGCGCTGAGCTTTCCGGTCGGCGACAACACCTTGGTCTGGCGGGCCAATCCGCGCGTCAGCCCCGTCGATCTGCTCGATATCGCGATTCCCGGCATTCCCCCGGGCGCCAAGACCGACCCCTGGGTCACCCTTCTGATCAATATCTGGCGCGAGACCTGGCTGCAGGTGCTGGATGTGCAGATCGACGGCTGGCGTCTGCCGAACGCCCAGACCAGCCTGCAGCGGGTAAGGGTTTTTGACGAGATCCCACCGACCATCACGCCGGTGCCCGGCAGCAACGGCAATGCCGTCGCCGAGCTGGTCGGCGGAATCCTGCACGTGACCATCGAAGCCGATGAAGTGGGTGGCGTGTCGCGGCGGCGCTACGAGACCATCCTGCGCTCGTTTTTGAATGTCAGCGATGTCTGCGACCGCGACACCACGCTCGGCGTCAGCTTCCCGAACCCCGAGCTCAGAGCCTTCTGGCCGGTCAGCACCGACACGCAGGACAACGCTTTCTTCGTGACCTGGACCGCGCGCGATCCGGGCCCGAACCTGGCCGGCAACCCGAACGAGACCGTCACCACGATGCGCATCGAGGTGCTGGACCGCCAGCCGCCGACCCTGGTGCCGCCACCGGATATCGTTGAAATCGATTCGACCCAGGTCAGCGATCTCGGCCAGCCGGCGCTGTTCGACCTGGTCGACCTGAACCCCCAGGTCAGCAACGACGCCGAGCTGCCGCTGGGCTTGGGCCTGCACGAAGTCACCTGGACGGCGATCGATGCGTCCGGCAATTCATCGCAGGCGGTCCAGATCGTCAATATCAAGGCCTCGAACATCCCGCCCGTGGCCATCGCCCAGATCGGACCGTCGCGGCCCGATGCGATCTCGTTCGAGCCGACGCCGATCCGCCTGCGCGGCAGCGATGCCGACGGCGATCCGCTGCGTTTCAAGATCGAAGACCGGCCCGAGAACGGCTTCTTCGTTGCCCCGCTGTATCCGTATTTCATCGAGGACTTCCGCATCGAGCAGACGGCCAGCGACGCCGAGCTCGAGGCCCTCTGTCTCCCTGACCCAACCGGCCGCTACGAGCTCGACTTCCCCTCCGACCCCACCTTCTTCTCGGCCAACGATCGGGGTGACACCTTCGTGACCGACTTTGGCGTGGTTGAATGCCGGCCCCCGCCGACGGTCTTCCTGCGCCAGAAACGCCTGGCCCGCTTCAATCCGGACGGCAGTCTGGGTCCCTCCTACACGAACCTGGGCTCCGCCGAGTTCAATGACGTGAGGTTCGACTTCAACAGCGGCCTGGTCGTCACCACGCAGGCCCTCCCGGCAAGCTCGAACAGCAACGGCCTGATCCAGATCTACGACACCGATCTCGAGTATCAGAAGGGCTTCAACCTGGGCTACATCGAGGACACGAGCGGCAACTGCATCCCCTTCTCCGTTGATGGCTGCTTTATCCGTAACCCGCGGAGCACCGTGGTCGACGCCCTCGGCCTGATCTATGTGATGGGTCGCACGGGCCGGATCTTCGCCCTGGAAGACCATTGGGACCCCAGCAACCCCGACGCCGAGTTTGTCGACTACCTCAGTCATGACGTCGAGAATGATCCCGCGACCTGGCTGACGACCGGCCCGCTGGCCCTGGACGCGGACGGCTTCGTCTACGCCGCGCGTGGGGATCGAATCTACAAATACGAGCCGTCGCGACAGGTCAGCCCTTCACGGGTGGTTCCCGGCGATCTGGTCGGCTGGCTGGGCCGCTGCGACAGCGACCTGGCGCCGGGCGATCAGGCGGTCTGCGATGTCGGCAACCGCCGCTCCCTGGGCTTTTCCTGCACGGACGAGATCTGTGGCGTGGACAATGCGTTCAATGCCGAAGAGACTGCGTTCTGTGATGAGGGTGCGGTCATCGACCCCAGAAGCGGCTGTCGCCCCGGCCAGTTCCGCGGCACGCCCCAGGGGCTGGACATCGCCCCGGACGGCACGATCTACGTGGCGGATTCCGGCAACGACAGGATCCAGCGCTTTACCCCCGACGGCTTCTTCGCCGGCCAGGCCAAGTCCACCGGTGCCGGCTCGGGCTTTGTCGTCGGGGATTTCGGCAGCCCGCAGAACGTCTCGGTGAATTCCAGCCGCTTCTATGTGCTCGATCCCGACACCAATCTGCTGCATATCTCCTTGCTGACACCCTTTGTCGAGATCGGCCACGACTATGCCGATCTGGTTTATCAATCCACCAACCAGTTCGCCTGCGAAAGCAGCGCCGACTGCATCGATCGCTTCAGCTTCCGGGTCAGCGACGGCGTGCGCGATTCCGTCACCGGTCAGCCCGAAGTCAGCGCGCCGGCCGAAGTCGAAGTCGAGGTCAGCCGCAACTTCCGCGCGCCGTTTGCCAACTCAGGCATCAGCGTGGTGGTGATGGAAGACCAGCCGACGCCCGTTCCGCTGGACGGCAGCGATCCGGATCCGCTGGATACGCTGTCGTACGTCGTTATCGACGAGCCAGCCAAGGGCGAGGTCCTGATCAACGGTCAGAATGCGACTTACGTACCGGGCGAGGACGCCTTTGGTGAGGACCACTTCCGCTTCGTCGTCAGCGATGGCGTCGAGACCTCCGCGCCCGAGACCGTCCAGGTCGAGATCATCGAAATCAACGACGCGCCGATCATCAGCCTGCCCGACGCGCCCATCGAGGGCGGCACCGGCTACCGGGTCCAGCTTGACCTGGCCTTCCGCGACCCCGACCCGGACGAAAACCACACGGTGGTCATCGACTGGGGCGACGGCACGGTCGAGCCCGAGGGCGAATTCGATGCCGACGGCCGACCGACCGGGCCGATCCTCGGCCACGGCGGTACCGACTCGGGACGAATCACCGCCGATCACATCTACCTGAGCGCCGGCAACAGGACCGCCGAGGTCTGCGTGACCGATCGACTGCAGCCCGGACCCGGCGACACCGAGATCCCGACACCGGGGCTGTCGCTGACGACCTGCGAGGACATTGCTTTCACGATTGCCGACGGCATCGATCTGGCCTTGAGCGCCACACCGTCCACCGATGTGGCCTTGCCGACCCAGTTCGTCAGCTATCAGTTCCAGGTTGAAAACCGTCTGCCCGATGCCGGCCTCGGGCTCACCGCCACCGGTATTCAGTTGGCCATTCGCTTAGGCTCAGGCTTCGATGAGGCCAGCATTACGACGCCGGCCGGCTGTGTTCGCGATCGTTATTGGCTCGACTGCAGCATCGCCAACCTCTCGCCAGGCCAGTCGACCAGCTTCAGCATCACCGCCCAGGTCGGCGCCGACACGCCCTCCGGCACGCTGCTGGTGAGCGAGGCCGAGGCGGTGCTTGACCAGACCCCGATCCATCCCAGGTTGGAGCTGCTGCTGACCACGCCGGTCTCGCGCCCGGCCGATTTCCAGGTCGGGGCTGCCGGAGATGCGCTGAAAGACCTGCCGGACGCCAATCCGGGCGATGGCGTCTGCGCATCGGCCGACGGGGTCTGCACCCTGCGCGCGGCCGTCGAGGAAGCGGCCGTCTCGGCCACGCCCAAGGTCATCGCGCTGGGCAACGGGCTCTATGTGCTGGACTACGTCGATGGTTTCCCGCGCGGCCTGCAGTTCAATGGCGACATCGTGCTGATTGGCAACGGGCCGGACAAGACTCGCATTCACGGACCCCGTCACGGCGCGAACGGCGGTTCGCTGCGCCTGGAAAACCTCACCCTCAGCGGCGGTGGTCTGACCGCTTCTCCGATCGATACCCTGACCATTCGCCGGGTGCGCTTTACCGGCAACGAGATCATTTCGAGCTTCGGCGGGGCGATCCAGACCAATGCCGACACCATCGATATTCGCGACACCACCTTCGACAACAACTTGAGTACGGTCGATGGCGGCACGCTGATGTGCCTTTCCTGCAGCGGCGTGATGGAAAACGTCACCGTCACCGGCGGCAGCGGCGGCGGACTGACCTTTGTCGGCACAGGCCAGATCGAATTGAAACACATGACCATCGTCGGCACCGGCGGCGGCTCCGGCTGGGAATCGCCCTTCGGCGCGGCACTGCACGTTTACGACAACATGAACGTCACCCTCGCCAACTCGGTGCTGGCCGACAACTACCCCACCGGCAACGCCGTCAATTGTGCGGTGTCGTCGAATGCCAGCCTGGTCTCACTGGGCAACAACGCCTTCGGCGATCTGACCGGCTGCGATCTCACGCCGCTGGTCAACGACCTGCTGATCGACTCGGCCGAACTCGAACCCCTGGCCGCCGGCCTGGGCGGCCTGCCGGTCAGACTGCCGAGCGCCGACAGTCCGCTCGTCGATGCTTTCGACGACTCGAGCTGCCTGGCCACCGACGCCCGCGGCCTGACCCGGCCCAGAGACGGCAACGACGACGGCATTGCCTGGTGCGATATCGGTGCAGTCGAGCGCCGCTCCGACGGTGTGTTTACCGACCGCTTCGGTACGGCGCCGTAAGCCGACACTGGCAACCGGAGCGCGCGCAGAATCCGAACGACCGGCCAGGCCCCGCCCGGCTTGAACTCCCGGGCCAGGTCGCTCATTCTTGGCGGCATGGACGCCGCCCGTTTTCGCCAGATCGAGGAACTGTTCGAGCAGGCCCTGTCGCTCTCGCCCGAGGCACAAGCCGAATTGCTGGCCGATGTGGCCCGGCACGACCCCGGTGTGGCCCGGCGGGTCGAGGCGATGCTGGCGGCCGATGCCGGTACCCGGGATGTCCTGCGTCAGGCCGTCGAAGGCAAGGCGACCGGCACCCGCTTACCCGGGCGGGTTGGCCCGTTCCGGGTCTTGAGCAAGCTCGGCGAGGGTGGCATGGGGGTGGTTTACCTGTGCCGGCGCCAGACCGAAGAATTCGAACAATTGCTGGCGGTCAAGCGCCTGAACGCAGCGTTTGATTCGGAGCTGGCCCGGCAGCGTCTGGCCGTCGAGCGGCGCGTATTGGCCAGCTTGCGCCACCCCAACATCGCCCAGCTCGTCGACGGCGGCGAGGACGCCGACGGGGCGCCGTTCGTGGCCATGGAGTTTGTCGACGGTCTGCCGATCGACCGCTACGTGCGCGAGCACGGCCTTGATCGCGGCGCGCGCATCCGACTGTTCCTGGACTTGTGTCAGGCAGTCCAGTTTGCCCATCAGCATCTGATTGTGCATCGCGACATCAAGTCGGCCAACGTGCTGATCGACAGCCACGGACAACTCAAGCTGCTCGATTTCGGCATCGCCAAGCTGATTGGCGAGGAGCGCGGCGGCGGCGACGACACGGTGCTGACCGTGGCCGGGGCGATGACCCCGCATTACGCCAGCCCCGAGCAAATTCGCGGCGAGCCGGTCACGCCGCTGACCGACATCTATTCGCTTGGGGTGGTGCTCTACGAATTGCTGGCCGACCGCCGGCCCTACGAGATCAGGACACGCCGACCGACCGAGCTCGAGCGGATCATCTGTCACAGTGAACCGGCGCCGCCGTTTCCCGGCCGGCGCGGACGCGCGGCTGATCTCAACAGCATCGTCGCTAAAGCCATGCACAAGGATCCGGCGCGGCGCTACCAGTCGGCCGGGCAACTGAGCGAGGATCTCCAACGCTGGCTGGAAGCCCGTCCGGTGCTGGCGCGCCCCGACTCATCGCTGTACCGCTTGAGCGTGTTCGCCCGGCGCCATCCGGCCGGCGTTGGCCTGAGCGCCCTGATCGTCCTGCTTCTGGTCGGTTTTTCCGCGGTCATGGGCTGGCAGGCGCAGCAGATGGCGATGGCCCGCGACCAGGCCGAACGCGAAGCCGCCGTGGCCAACCAGACCTCCGGGTTTCTGATCGAACTGTTCCAGCACTCCGACCCGCGCGAGACCAATCCGGCCGGGTTGAGCGCCCGTGACCTGCTCGACCAGGCCGCCCTTCGCATTGCCAGAGAGCTGGAAGAAGATCCACTGATGCGAGCCCGTCTGATGCAAGTCATCGGACTGGCCTACGGCAATCTCGGCCTCGAACAGCCCGCGGTCGATCTGCTCTCGCAGTCGCTGGCCCTGCGCGAGGAGTTGCTGGGTCCGGACCATGCACTGGTCGCCGACTCGTTCAATCGGCTGGGCAACATTCAGCGCGCGTTCGGACGCTTTGATCAGGCCGAACCGCTGCTGCTCAGGGCGCTTGAATGGCGCCAGGCCAATGGCCCGGTCGATCATGACCTGGCCGATTCCTGGAACAACGTCGGACTGATGCAGAACGATCTGGGGTGGTCCGAGCGCGCCGAAGTATCGCTGCGCCGCTCGATCGAGCTGCACCGTCAGGTCGGCGGCGGCGATGCAATTCAGGCCGCCGCGCCGCTGCACAACCTGGCCCTGGCCCTGCGCGCCCAGGGCCGCTTCGAAGAGGCCAGACAGGCGGCAAGCGAATCGGTGTCCATCAAGCGGGCCAACGACTGGAGCCTGTCCTCGCTGGCGGTCACTCTGGCCGTGCTGGCCAACATCGAGCGCCAGCTCGGCAATCTCGACATCGCGCTGGCTGCCTCCGAAGAAAGCCTGGCGCTGAGAGAGCAGGTGTTCGGCCGGGACAACGCGCGCATCAGCAGTGGCCTGGTCACTCACGCCAGGATTCTGCACGAACTCGGCCGCAGCGACGAGGCCGAACAGCTCTACATCGAGGCCGCGCGGCTACACGAGCCCCAGGGCAGCAGTCCGCCCCTGGCCCTGGCCAATGTCTATCTCGGCTACGGGCGTTTCCTGCATGAGCAGGGACGACAGGAGGAGTCGGCCGCCCTGCTTGCTTCAGCGCTGAACATCGCCGAGGCACACTATCCTGCCGATGCCCCGGAACTGGCGCGTTACCGCGCGCCACTTCAGTCGGCGCCCTGATCCATGAACCGATCCCACGACGGCATGCACCCGTTCAACCAGCCATTGCAGCTGCCCTGCGGAACGACAATACCCAATCGACTGGCAAAGGCGGCCATGACCGAGGGTCTGGCCGAGCCGGACGGCGGGGCCGGCGCGCGCATCGCCCGGCTCTACGCGACCTGGGCACGGGGCGGGGCCGGTGTACTGATCACCGGCAACATCATGGTCGACGGGCGCTACCGCGAGCGGCCGGCCAATATTGTCGTCGACGGCGACCCGAGCGACGGCCGGCGTAAAGGACTCGCAGCGTTCGCGGCCGCCGCGCGCCAGGGCGGCGGGGTGGCGCTGGCCCAGATCTCCCATGCCGGCCGGCAGTCCCCGAAGACCATCGCCGTCGAACCGGTCGGTCCCTCGGCCGTCGCCCTGGGCCTGCCCGGCGGCCTGTTCGGCACCCCGCGCGCGCTGACGACGGCCGAGATCCGCGACGTGATCGAGCGCTTCGCGCACAGCGCCGGCACGCTGTGCGAGTGCGGCTTCGACGGCGTGCAGGTCCATGCCGCGCACGGCTACCTGATATCCGAGTTCCTCAATCCGCTGGCCAACCGGCGCGGGGACGAGTGGGGTGGTTCGCTGGAAAACCGCGCCCGGCTGCTGATCGAGATCGTGCGCGCCGTGCGCCGGCGCATCGGCGGTGGGCGCGTGCTGGCGGTCAAGCTCAACTCGTCGGACTTTCAGAAGGGCGGGTTTTCGTTTGCCGATTGCCTGCGGGTCGTCGGCTGGCTCGAGGACGAGGGCATCGACCTGCTCGAGATTTCCGGCGGCAACTACGAACAGCCGCGCATGATGGGCTTTTCAGGGCTCGAGCCGGTGTTCGAGGAGGACGTGCGCGAGAGCACGCGGGCGCGTGAAGCCTATTTCATGGGCTACGCCGAAGCCATCATCGGGCGCTCGAAGTTGCCGGTCATGGTCACTGGCGGCTTTCGCACCCGCCGCGCCATGACCGCGGCGCTGGAACAGGGGGTCGGTGTGATTGGCCTGGCCCGGCCCCTGTGCGTGTCGCCGGACGCACCCGGGCAACTGCTGTCCGGGTCGATCGATGATCTGCCGGCTCCGGAGAAGTCCTTCCGCCTGGGGCCTGGCTGGCTGGGACCCCGTTCACGCAGCGACCTGGTCAAGGCCGCCAACGGTTTCGCCGCCATGGCCTTTTTCTACCGCAACATCCTGCGCATGGCCGACGGTCGTCAGCCCCGGCGGCGCATGAACCTGTGGGCGGCACTGATTGCCCATCAGCTGCGCGAACGTGCCGATGCCAGAAGCCACCGTCTGAAGGTCGAACCGCAACAGGAGCGCGAGTCGCACTGATGGGCCGACGACAGCGCCGCCATATACTCCCTGTCGATGCCAGGGCTGAGCAGGGAACGCACAATGTCTGAGCGCAGATATCGCTTGAAGGCGTCGCGACGATGAGCGGCAAACGCATCGCCCATCGCCATTCGCAGGCACTGCTGGCCCTGCCGGTATTTTTTGCCATCAGTTTTGCGGCCGCGGCTGGCGGCATCCTGTTTCCGCCCGGCGAGTGGTACCAAGCGCTGGAACGGCCGCCGTTTGCTCCGCCCAACTGGCTGTTCGGGCCGGTCTGGACGCTGCTCTACGCCCTGATCGCCGTTTCCGGCTGGCTGGTCTGGCGTCGCTCGGGATGGGGTTCCCGGCCGATCGCGTTATGGCTTTTGCAGATGACGCTCAACGCCCTGTGGACACCGCTGTTTTTCGGGTTGAACTGGATGGGCGCGGCGGCTATCGAAATGGCACTGCTGTGGCTGTCGATTCTGGCCTGCGTGATCGTGTTCCGCCGTGTCTCACGCCCGGCCGGCTGGCTGATGGTGCCTTATCTGGCCTGGGTCGGCTTTGCCTTTGTGCTCAACCTGGGTTTCTGGTGGTTGAACCATTACTAATGCGGTCAGGCCCCGGGCGCGCCGTTCAGCTCTGTCGCAGCTGCTTTTCCAGCCGGGCCCAGGTGTCGCGCAGGGTCACGGCGCGGTTGAAAACCGGCCGATCCGGTGTGCCGTCGGTATCGGGCACGAAGTATCCGAGGCGTTCGAACTGGAAGAACTCGCCGGGCCCGGCTTTCTCCAGGTCCGGCTCCAGCCGGGCGTTGTCGAGTACCTCGAGCGAATCGGGGTTGAGGTGCTCGGTGAAGTCCCGCTGCTTGTCGACGGCCGGATGGGGGATGTTGAACAGGCGGTCATACAGGCGCACCTCGGCGGTGATCGCATGTTCGGCCGATACCCAGTGGATGGTGCCCTTGACCTTGCGCTCGGCGCCGGGCTGGCCTGAGCGGGTCTCGGGGTCGAAGCTGCAGTGCAGTTCGACCACATTGCCGGCCTCATTCTTGAAGACATCATCGCACCGGATGATGAAGGCGTTGCGCAGGCGGACTTCGCCGCCGGGCTTGAGGCGGAAGAACTTCTTCGGCGCCTCTTCCATGAAATCGTCTTGCTCGATCCACAGCTTGCGTGTCAGTGGAACCTTGCGCGTACCCATATCCGGATTCTGTGGGTGATTGGCCGTCTCGACCCATTCAGTTTCATCGGCGGGAAAATTGGTCAGCACCAGTTTGAGCGGACGCAGAACAGCCATGCGGCGCGGCGCTCGCACGTTGAGGTCATCGCGCAGGTGGCGCTCGAGCTCGCCGAAGGGGATGATGCTTTCGGACTTGGTCACGCCGATCTCGGTGCAGAAGCTGCGGATCGACTCGGGCGTGAAGCCGCGGCGGCGGATGCCGGCGATGGTCGGCAGGCGCGGGTCGTCCCAGCCGTTGACATGGCCCTCCTCGACCAATGCCGTGAGCCGGCGCTTTGACAGCACGGTAAAGTCAAGATTCAGCCGGGCGAATTCGATCTGACGGGGGCGTGCCGGAACCGGCAGATGCTCGATCAGCCAGTCATAGAGCGGACGATGATCCTCGAACTCCAGCGTGCACAGCGAATGGGTGATGTGTTCGATGGCATCGCTCTGGCCGTGGGCGAAGTCGTAGCTGGGGTAGATACACCAGGTGGTGCCAGTGCGCGGATGCGCCTTGTTGCGAATGCGATAAATCACCGGGTCGCGCAGATTGATATTGGGCGCGGCCATGTCGATCTTTGCCCGCAGCACGCAGCTGCCTTCCCCGAACTCCCCGTCGCGCATACGCTCGAACAGTTCGCGGCTTTCGGCCGCGGGCCGGTCGCGGCAGGGGCTTTCGGCGCCCGGCTCGGTCAAGGTTCCGCGCTGCTCGCGAATGCTGTCGGCATCCTGTTCATCGACATAGGCCAGGCCGTTATCGATCAAGTGCAGGGCATACTCATAGAGCGTCTCGAAATAGTCCGAGGCATAGCATTCGTGCTCCCACTCATAGCCCAGCCAGCGCACATCTTCCTTGATCGAGTCGATATAGCGCTGTTCCTCGCGGGCGGGATTGGTATCGTCAAAGCGCAGATTGGTATAGCCGCCAAATTCCTCGGCAAGGGAAAAATTAAGCACAATCGACTTGGCGTGGCCGATGTGCAGAAAGCCGTTGGGTTCGGGCGGGAACCGCGTGATCACCCGCTCACACTGCCCGGCCTCGATCTCCCTGCGGATCTGGTTGCGGATGAAGTTGGTCGGAGGGGCCGGCTGGTCACTACTGCTCATGGGAATCACGTCACGTCGCTCAAGGCGGGCATTATACCGGCCAATGTTGACAGTCGAGGCGGGACGAGATGGCGATGCGGGGGATTTCCCGGACTCATAACTAGTGGTCCTTCAACCTGATAATTTAGGGTTCAGCGTTCCTGTAGCGCTCCACTGCAAGGCGCGCCGCGCAGGGAATGGCCGTAGCCCTTGCCAAGCGGCGGAACGCAGCAGCGGAGCGCTACAGGAGCGCCCGAAGGGTTGGCCTGTCAGCGTCCATGGCTGCGTTCCGGCTCTTGTAAAGGGCGATGGCCATTCACTGCGAGCCGCGCCTTGCCCTGAACGCTGACAGACCAACTGAACCCTAAATTATCAGGTTGAAGGACCACTAGTGGGCTCGGGCGCCTCTGTGGGCGATTTTGGAATCTGTGATTTGGTATGAGCCCACGGAAGGTACCCGAGCCCGCCAACCGAAGCGGCCCCATCGCTCGGCGTCACGCTAGACCCGATGCCGACGTTAGGCTACCCTCTCGGAGTCCCAGAATTCCGGCAAGAACACCATGACAGAAGAACACCGCTTCGACCACCACAAGCTGAGCACCCGAATCCTGGCCGGCCTGGGGCTGGGGCTGCTGGTGGGGCTGGCGCTGAATTTCACGGCTGGCGAGGTCGGGTGGATACAAACCTGGATCATCGACGGGCTGTTCAGCGTAGTCGGCGAGATTTTCGTGCGCTTCCTGAGCATGCTGATCGTACCCATCGTTTTTGTCTCGCTGGTCACCGGCGTGGCATCACTGGCAGACCCTGCCAGCCTGGGTCGGGTCGGAGGCAAGGCAATCGGGCTCTACCTCATCACGACCGGCCTTGCCGTCATTCTTGCGCTGTCTGCCGGGCAGGTGTTTCAGACCGGCGTTGGTGCCAGTCCCGAAGGCATGGCCGCACCCGAAATCTCCGAAGCGCCCCCTTTCAAGCAGGTGCTGATCGACCTGGTTCCGCGAAACCCGGTCGAGGCCATGGCCGAGGGCAACATGCTGCCGATCATCGTGTTCTCGATCCTTCTGGGGCTGGCCATGTCGTTGGCCGGTCGACAGGGCCGGCGCGTCGGTGAGTTTTTTTCGGACTTGATGGACGTGGTCATGAAGCTGGTCGGTATCATCATGCTGATCGCGCCGTATGGCGTGTTTGCATTGATTGCCGGCATGGCTGCCACCACGGGCTGGGGCACGTTCTACGGCGTGCTGAAGTACGTCATGCTGGTCATGGCAATATTGATCGTGCATGCCGCGGTCGTCTACCCCGCACTGCTGAAGATGTTTACCGGGCTGAGTCCATTGACCTTCTACCGCCAGTTCAAGGATGTCATGGTGTTTGCGTTTTCCACCGCGTCGTCCGGAGCGACCATCCCGGTCAACCTGCGCGCGGTTCAGGAACGCCTCGGCGTCAGCAACCGAGTCAGCTCTTTCACCATTCCGCTGGGCGCAACAATCAACATGGACGGTACCGCGATCATGCAGGGCATAGCCGTCGGGTTCATCGCGCAGTATTACGGCGTAGACTTGAGCCTGAGTCAGTATCTGATGGTGGTGTTCATGGTCATCATGGCTTCCATCGGCGCGGCTGGCGTGCCCGGAGTGGGGCTGATACTGCTGGCCGGCGTGCTGCAGCAGGTTGGCCTGCCGACGGAAGGAATTGCGCTGATACTCGGGGTTGATCGCCTGCTTGACATGACGCGCACGGCGGTCAACGTCACCGGCGATGCCACGGTAACCTGCATCGTGGCCAACAGCGAGGGTGAACTCGACCGCGATCGGTTTAATTCGATCCGTGTCCAGCCGGTGTCGTCGGCGCCTGGCGGCTGAATCGATCGTCACGGAGGTAAAGTATGCGAACTGTCATCTTTTTTTGGGCAGTACTGGTCGTTGCCATCGCCACAGCCGGGGACGAGCGACAACGCAATGCGTTCGACCACGACATCCTGGCCGAAACCTTCGGTTATGGGCCGGACACCGAAAGCCTGGTCGATTACGAAGCCCTTTATCAGGGCTGTCCCAGGCGAGACTGCATTCCGGCGATCGACGATCCGGTTTACGTCCCGGCGACGGAAGCAGACTTCATGGCGCCGGACACGATCATTCTCGGTATCGATTACGGCGGCGAGCAACGCGCCTATCCGCTGCCGATCATGGATCACCACGAAATTGTCAATGACGAAGTCGGCGGCCAGCCAGTCGCGGTTACGTGGTGCCCCCTGTGCGGCTCCGGGATCGTATTTGATCGGGTCGTTGACGGTGAAACCTTGTCATTCGGTGTTTCGGGCTTGCTACATGAATCTGACCTGGTCATGTACGACCGCAAGACCAAGTCGCTGTGGCAGCAGATCAGCGGAGACGCGATCATGGGCCCGAAAATGGGTACTGAGCTGAAAGCCCTGCCCAGCACGATGACCGAGTGGTCGACCTGGCGGGAAGCTCATGCCGACACGCTTGTGCTTACTCCTGCCGTGATGTCCGTCGACTATTTCGAAGCCCAAGCCTACGCGAGTTACGCCGAAAGTGAACGGCTCGCCTTTCCCGTTTCCCGGCGGGATCTGACGATTCATCCCAAGACAGTGGTCTACGGTTTCGAATTCGACGAGCAGTCGCTTGCAGTCATGGAGTCCTCTCTGGACGAATCGGGTGCGCTCGAGGCGTCAGTGGGGGATATTCAGCTGCGCGTCGAGCGCCTCGAGGACGGTTCGGTGATCGCCACGGATCAAGCCGGGCAACGGCATGAGCCGATTCGGCTGTTCTGGTTCGCGTGGTACAGCTTTCACCCGGACACGGAAAAAATCTGACGCCCATGCCGGGCGCAGGGTCGACCTGCGCCCGACCGGCTTCAGCGGCCCGACCCGATCACCTCGTCAAGCGTTTCCCGGATTCGCGCGGCCCAGAAGGGAGCGCGGCGTGCGGCCTTCTGGGCGTGACTGAGCGCGTCGTAGCCAGGCGGGTTGTCGGCGATCACATCATACAGGTTCAATCGCACAGTCCTGGACTCGTCGATGATGAACAGGCCCGGCGTGCCATGAACGCCCCAGGATGCGGCGACGTCTCCGGCGTCGGGAAAGACCACGAAGCCGTAGCCGTTTTCGGCAATCAGTTCGGCGGGGTCGTTGCGATCGCGAAAATTCAGCGCATAGACCGTGATGTGGTCGCCGTACTCGTCCAGGATGCTCTGGATATGGGGCATCAGTGCCTTGCAGTAAGGGCACCAGCTGGCCCAGAACAAATAGATGCCGACGCCATGTTGCTCGTCGGGCAGGGTATAGGAGACACCCTCCAGGCTTTCAAGCGTGAACGATTCGGGCACCTGTGCCTGCACACCGAAGCTGGCGAGCAGGAGCAAGGCTGCAGTCAGTGAGCGCATGGGTTAGTCTGGGCCACTTTGAAACCGGGTTCAGCTTATCGCAAGACGCGCGCTTCAAGTCCATCAGGGAAAGTACCTATGACCCGGTCAGGACCCGCGGTTGACCAGTCGACGGCCTCCTCACCCGCGACCGACGGTCTCGCGCGACCGGGATTGCATGTCCAGGGCAGCGCGCATCGCCTGGGGAGCTCCGAGAGCGAATCCGAGCGCGGCGAGCGCACAGGCGGCCATCACCAGGGCAACGGGCAGGGGGTGGCGCCCACGAGCACCGTCGACAGTGCGCTGATCAGCCCGCCCAGCGCAAACTGCGCGGCACCGAGCAATGCGCTGGCCGTGCCGCCGAGCTGCGGGAAGAACTCCAGGGCATTGGCGATGTTATTGGGAATGATCAGACCGAGACAGCCGCCGGCGACGACCAGACAAACGGCGACCGTCGCCAGCCCGGCGCCGCCGGCGAGCGCGAGCAGCAGGCACAACACAGCCGTTGCCTGGATGGCGCATCCGGCGCACAGGATCTGCGTGGAGTGAAAGGTCCTGAGCAAACGGCGATTGAGCAGATTTGCGGCAACCATCGCCGCAACGTTGGCCGCGAACAGCAGAGAAAACATTGCGTTCGACGCGCCGAACCAGCCCTGATAGAGAAACGAGGCGTGAGTGATGAATACCAGCATCACGCTAAAGGCCAGCGTCTGTATCGCGATGAAGCGCATGGTGGTCCGGTGGCTGATCACCGCAATATAGTTGGTCACCAGCGTGGAAGCAGGCGTTCGGATCTTGGGGGCCGGGCGAAGGCTACTGAACATGAACCGCTGCAGCGTGATTGCCAGGACCAGCGCATAGGCTGCCAAGAAAACAAAGATTGCGCGCCAGCTGAATTGATAGAGCAGCCCGGTGCCAATTGCCGGCGCCACAGCGGGAGCCGTCAGCATCACGATCCCAATCAGAGAAAACAGACTGGCCGATGCCTGACCATGGGTTCGATCACGAACAATCGCGGGTACTGATACCGCGCAGCAGGCGCCGCCCATCGCCTGGACCATCCGCCAGACCATCATGGCCGCGAGCGTTTCGGACAGGGCAAGCATCAGGCTGGCGACGGCAAATATGCCCAGCCCGCTGAACAGCACGACCCGCCGCCCGTAACGGTCCGACAGCGGTCCGCCCACCAGCTGCGCTAGGCCGAGCGCGAAAACGTAGATACTCAACGTCCGCCCCACCGCGGGCAAGTCCACGCCAAGGTCCGCGGCGATATCGGGAAATGCAGGCAAATACGTATCGAGCGCAAACGGCCCGATAGCCACGGTCATGCCAAGAAGTATGGCGAATCGAAGGGTGGACACGGTTTAGGGTGCAGAAGATCAGCCGATAGCTTGCCACATCCGCCAGCAACAATTGGTAGCGGGGTAACAGACCAGCTAGGGAATTCAAACAATCGCGCGACCCGAAGGGGCGCGCACAGCGTAGCCCGGCGGGGTAAGGCGGTTTGCGCCCTCAGGCGCAAGGAGCCTTGCCGCGGAGGAAGGCCAGGCGTGACCGTTGGTTACTGCCAGGACGCTGAGGCTAGTGGGCCATGCGGCTAATTAGGTAACACTCAGCCGCCGCACAAGCGTCGGGGGCAAGGCGCGCGAGCGAAGGCGTCCTTGCCGGGCCGTCGAGCGAGCGGAACGCAGCCCACGTCGCTTGTGCGGCGGCTGAGTGTTACCTAATTAGCCGCATGGCCCACTAGCTTCCACATAAAAAGAAACCCCGCAACCACAAGTGGCTACGGGGTTCCTAGGGTAAATGCCTGGCAGTGACCTACTCTCGCACGGCGAATGCCGCACTACCATCGGCGCTGGCGCGTTTCACTGCCGAGTTCGGGATGGGATCGGGTGGTTCCACGCCGCTATTGCCGCCAGGCAAGGCTAACCATTTTCCGGGCAAAGCCCGGCAAATGTCCCGGACCTGATCCGGGATTTCCCTGCCGTTGGCAGGGCATCTCCGGATGTGCCCGGGACCTCCTCGCTGCCTTTAGAGCAAACAAGGAGTCGGAATCTGTTCAAGAGCGTTGTCGTGTCATCGCAAGAGAGCATCATGCTCTCCAATTGGCTTTGGTGTTATATGACCAAGCCTCACGGGCAATTAGTACTGGTTAGCTTCATGCATTACTGCACTTCCACACCCAGCCTATCAACCTGGTCGTCTTCCAGGGCCCTTCAGGGACCTCGAGGGTCCAGTGAGACCTAATCTTGGAATGGGCTTCCCGCTTAGATGCTTTCAGCGGTTATCCCTGCCGATCGTAGCTACCCGGCAATGCATCTGGCGATACAACCGGAACACCAGCGGATCGTCCACTCCGGTCCTCTCGTACTAGGAGCAGATTTCCTCAAGTCTCAAGCGCCCACGGCAGATAGGGACCGAACTGTCTCACGACGTTCTAAACCCAGCTCGCGTACCACTTTAAATGGCGAACAGCCATACCCTTGGGACCGGCTACAGCCCCAGGATGTGATGAGCCGACATCGAGGTGCCAAACACCGCCGTCGATATGAACTCTTGGGCGGTATCAGCCTGTTATCCCCGGAGTACCTTTTATCCGTTGAGCGATGGCCCTTCCATACAGAACCACCGGATCACTAAGACCTACTTTCGTACCTGCTCGATCCGTCGATCTCGCAGTCAAGCACCCTTGTGCCTTTGCACTCACCGCACGATGTCCGACCGTGCTGAGGGTACCTTCGTGCTCCTCCGTTACTCTTTGGGAGGAGACCGCCCCAGTCAAACTACCCACCACACACTGTCCCCGAACCGGATAACGGTCCTGGGTTAGAACTCCAGTTACACCAGGGTGGTATTTCAAGGTTGGCTCCACGCAGACTGGCGTCCACGCTTCAAAGCCTCCCACCTATCCTACACAGGAGTAACCGAAGTTCAGTGTGAAGCTGTAGTAAAGGTTCACGGGGTCTTTCCGTCTAGCCGCGGGTATACGGCATCTTCACCGCAATTTCAATTTCACTGAGTCTCGGGTGGAGACAGCGTGGCCATCGTTACGCCATTCGTGCAGGTCGGAACTTACCCGACAAGGAATTTCGCTACCTTAGGACCGTTATAGTTACGGCCGCCGTTTACCGGGGCTTCGATCAAGAGCTTCGGCGAACCTAACCCCATCACTTAACCTTCCGGCACCGGGCAGGCGTCACACCCTATACGTCCACTTGCGTGTTTGCAGAGTGCTGTGTTTTTAATAAACAGTCGCAGCCACCTGGTCACTGCGGCCTCCAGAAGCTCAGAGAGCAAGTCTCATCACCGCCAGAGGCGTACCTTCTCCCGAAGTTACGGTACCATTTTGCCTAGTTCCTTCACCCGAGTTCTCTCAAGCGCCTTGGGATTCTCACCCTGCCTACCTGTGTCGGTTTACGGTACGGTCAAGCGTTACCTGAAGCTTAGAAGATTTTCCTGGAAGCATGGCATCAATGCCTTCGCCCCACACAGGGGGCTCCCCATCGCATCTCGACATTGATCCCCCGGATTTGCCAAAGGGACCTGCCTACCTGCTTGGACCGGGACAACCAACGCCCGGAGCACCTAGCCTTCTCCGTCTCTCCATCGCAGTAACACCTGGTGCAGGAATATTAACCTGCTTCCCATCGACTACGCGTTTCCGCCTCGCCTTAGGGGCCGACTCACCCTGCGCCGATTAACGTTGCGCGAGGAAACCTTGGGCTTTCGGCGAACGGGTTTTTCACCCGTTTTATCGTTACTCATGTCAGCATTCGCACTTCCGATACCTCCAGCATGCCTCTCGACACACCTTCGCAGGCCTACGGAACGCTCCTCTACCATGCAGGTAAACCTGCATCCGCAGCTTCGGTACATGGCTTGAGCCCCGGTAAATCTTCCGCGCAGGCCGACTCGACCAGTGAGCTATTACGCTTTCTTTAAAGGGTGGCTGCTTCTAAGCCAACCTCCTGGCTGTCTGGGCCTTCCCACATCGTTTTCCACTTAGCCATGATTTGGGGACCTTAGCTGGCGGTCTGGGTTGTTTCCCTTTTGACGACGGATGTTAGCACCCGCCGTCTGTCTCCCGTGATTGCACTTCCTGGTATTCGGAGTTTGCCATGGTTTGGTAAGTCGGTATGACCCCCTAGCCATAACAGTGCTCTACCCCCAGGAGTGAGACACGAGGCGCTACCTAAATAGCTTTCGAGGAGAACCAGCTATCTCCGAGTTTGTTTAGCCTTTCACTCCTAGCCACAGGTCATCCCCTAATTTTTCAACATTAGTGGGTTCGGGCCTCCAGTGCCTGTTACGGCACCTTCACCCTGCCCATGGCTAGATCACTCGGTTTCGGGTCTACTCCCAGAGACTATACGCCCTATTCAGACTCGGTTTCCCTTCGCCTTCCCTAAACGGTTAAGCTTGCCACTGAAAGTAAGTCGCTGACCCATAATACAAAAGGTACGCCGTCACTCCGTCCTAAAGCACCCTCGGCTTGATTTTGCGGTTGGCCATCGCTACGCGATGGCCAACGCGGGTGCTGGGCTTGCCGCCCCAACCACCTTCATGGAAGGTGCTTTAGCGACGGAGCTCCGACTGCTTGTACGCACACGGTTTCAGGTTCTATTTCACTCCCCTCTCCGGGGTTCTTTTCGCCTTTCCCTCACGGTACTGGTTCACTATCGGTCGGCAGAGAGTATTTAGCCTTGGAGGATGGTCCCCCCATGTTCAGACAGGATATCACGTGTCCCGCCTTACTCGATTTCACCTCGTGCGCCCTTTCGCATACCGGGCTATCACCGTCTATGGCCGGCCTTTCCAGACCGTTCTGCTAAAACACATGAGGCTTAAGGGCTAATCCCCGTTCGCTCGTCGCTACTGAGGGAATATCGGTTGATTTCTTTTCCTCCGGGTACTTAGATATTTCAGTTCTCCGGGTTCGCTTCGACACCCTATAGATTCAGGTGCCGATACTCCGCAAGCGGAGTGGGTTTCCCCATTCGGAAATTCACGGATCAAAGCATATTGCCAACTCCCCGTGACTTATCGCAGGCTATCACGTCCTTCATCGCCTTCTGCCGCCAAGGCATCCACCGTGTGCGCTTGGTTGCTTGGTCATATAACCCAAAGCCAACTGGCCTCGAGAAACACACACAAACACCCAACCTTTTACGCTGACACGACTGAACGCAACTGTAAGATGATCCGGTGATGCCGGTCTGCGGGTCGCAGAAACAGCAACGACCGGATTCAGTTGCATCCAAGACGCTCTTGAACAGATTCCTGATTGTTAAAGAACATTTGGATCCCACGTTCGGCCCGACCAATATGGTGGAGCCAGGCGGGATCGAACCGCCGACCTCCTGCTTGCAAAGCAGGCGCTCTCCCAGCTGAGCTATGGCCCCAGTAAAAGGTGGTGGGTCTGGGTGGATTTGAACCACCGACCTCACCCTTATCAGGGGTGCGCTCTAACCAACTGAGCTACAGACCCGGTCTGGAAATCATCACTGATGTCCGTCACCCGGACCTGGGCCGACGTGGTGCAGTTCTTGCTGCAGGTAACTTGTGATGGGCGCCATCAAAAGGCGGATGCGTTCTCTTTAAAGGAGGTGATCCAGCCGCAGGTTCCCCTACGGCTACCTTGTTACGACTTCACCCCAGTCATTGACCACACCGTGGCAAGCGTCCTCCCGAAGGTTAGACTACCTGCTTCTGGTGCAGCCAACTCCCATGGTGTGACGGGCGGTGTGTACAAGGCCCGGGAACGTATTCACCGCAGCATTGCTGATCTGCGATTACTAGCGATTCCGACTTCACGCAGTCGAGTTGCAGACTGCGATCCGGACTAAGATCGGCTTTGTGGGATTTGCTTGCTCTCGCGAGTTTGCGGCCCTCTGTACCGACCATTGTAGCACGTGTGTAGCCCAGCCCGTAAGGGCCATGATGACTTGACGTCATCCCCACCTTCCTCCGGTTTATCACCGGCAGTCTCCTTAGAGTTCCCGACATTACTCGCTGGCAACTAAGGACAAGGGTTGCGCTCGTTGCGGGACTTAACCCAACATCTCACGACACGAGCTGACGACAGCCATGCAGCACCTGTCACCCGGTTCCCGAAGGCACCGATCCATCTCTGGAAAGTTCCTGGGGATGTCAAGGGCTGGTAAGGTTCTTCGCGTTGCATCGAATTAAACCACATGCTCCACCGCTTGTGCGGGCCCCCGTCAATTCCTTTGAGTTTCAACCTTGCGGCCGTACTCCCCAGGCGGTCAACTTAACGCGTTAGCTTCGTCACTAAGAGCTATTAAGGCTCCCAACAACTAGTTGACATCGTTTAGGGCGTGGACTACCAGGGTATCTAATCCTGTTTGCTACCCACGCTTTCGTACCTCAGCGTCAGTCTTGGTCCAGTAAGCCGCCTTCGCCACTGGTGTTCCTCCAGATATCTACGCATTTCACCGCTACACCTGGAATTCCACTTACCTCTACCAGACTCTAGCCACGCAGTATCGAATGCAATTCCCAGGTTAAGCCCGGGGCTTTCACATCCGACTTACGTAGCCGCCTACGCACGCTTTACGCCCAGTAATTCCGATTAACGCTCGCACCCTCCGTATTACCGCGGCTGCTGGCACGGAGTTAGCCGGTGCTTATTCATCAGGTACCGTCAATTGCCATGGGGTATTAACCCAGGCCGTTTCTTTCCTGATAAAAGTGCTTTACAACCCGCAGGCCTTCTTCACACACGCGGCATTGCTGGATCAGGCTTGCGCCCATTGTCCAATATTCCCCACTGCTGCCTCCCGTAGGAGTCCGGGCCGTGTCTCAGTCCCGGTGTGGCTGATCATCCTCTCAGACCAGCTACCGATCGTCGCCTTGGTAGGCCTTTACCCCACCAACTAGCTAATCGGACGTAGGCTCATCTAGCAGTGTGAGCATTCAAGAAGAGGCCCACTTTCCTCCGTAGAGCGTATGCGGTATTAATCCGAGTTTCCCCGGGCTATCCCCCGCTGCTAGGCAGATTCCTACGTGTTACTCACCCGTCCGCCACTCGTCAGCAAGCTAGCAAGCTAGCTCCTGTTACCGTTCGACTTGCATGTGTTAGGCATGCCGCCAGCGTTCAATCTGAGCCAGGATCAAACTCTTCAGTTTAAAAGCAATAAAGCTTTCGAACTTGCGAGACGATCCCGCCCTGGAATTAAACGTTAAAACGTAATTCTTAGGACAGGTCGCTCTCAAATGGCATCACAACCAATCGAGGGCGCCCACACAAATTACCTGCATCATTTGTTAAGGAACGATCACAAACTGGCCGCATTTCGCTGACCAGGCCGGCCATTATAAACCGATTTCCGTGTCGGTCAATACCTTGCGCTGAATTTCTTCGCAAGCGACACCCGCCTCGACACCAGGCGAGCCGCGCATTATAGAGCTTCGCTGACGGGCGTCAACAGCTGCGTGCAGTTTTTTTGCAATCTATTTCGTCCAGCGCTGCAGGTCATTGATTTTGAGCGGTTTGTTTATCCGGCCTCCGGGTTCGGGTGCGCTGCGCAGTTCGGGGCGGCTTCGCCGCGATGAAACGGAGTGCGCGGCGGGTATCAAGGCCAGGCGGATGCGGGATCGTTCGGGGGAGCTCGCGGCCCGGGGATTCAATCTTCGCCGATCGCCACCAGGCGATCGCGCAGGCGGTCCAGCAGCAGGTTGGCGCAGCCGCCCGGAGAGACACGGGCCTGAATACTGGCTTCGGGGTCGCGGTCAGCCAGCTCGTCGAGCCCGGCCGCGGCAACGCGGTAGGCTTCGCGGAAAGGCCGGCCCTGCCCGACCAGTTCGTTGGCGCGGTCGGTGGCGTACAGGGCCGGTGCGATGGCCTCGCGCATGCGCGTTTTGTTCCAGGTAAGCGACTCGAGCAGGCCCGGCACCAGCTCGAGTCCGGCCAGGCCGCGCTGGAAGGCGCGAATCAGCGGCGGCTTGGTGTCCTGGAGGTCGCGCTGGTAGCCCGAAGGCAACGACAGGACGCTTTCGAGTTCGCTACGCGCCCCGACAATGGTGGCGTGAAGGGACCGAAGCAGCTCAACCGTGTCGGGGTTGTGCTTGTTGGGCATGATCGACGAACCGGTGCAGTAGGCGCTGCCAATCTGTACGAAACCGAACTCATCGCTGGCATACAGGCTCAGGTCCCAGGCCAGCCGCCTCAGGTCGGCGGTCGCTGCCGAAAGCGCGTCAACGGCGCGCAGCTCGACCTTGCCGCGGGCGTTCTGGGCGTACTGCGGATTGACCACAAGACGGCGAAAGCCCAGGTCTTCGGCAACACCGTCACGATCCAGCGCCAGATTGACGCCGAATCCGGAGGCCGTGCCCAGCGGGCTGGCATCGAGCCAGCCAACTACCAGACCGGCCAGTTCAGCGTTGTCGATGAAAGCCTCGGCATGTCCGGCCCACCATAGCCCGAGCGATGAGGGCATGGCTTGCTGCAGGTGCGTGTGCCCCGGCACAGGCACCATCGCCTCATCGTCGGCCCGCTCAAGGGCAACCCGCGCAATCGCCCGGCAGATTCGACCCAGGCCATCGAGCCGGTCGCGCAGATAAAGCCGGATTGCCACCGCCACCTGGTCGTTGCGGCTACGCCCGGCATGAACGCGTCCGCCGATTTCACCCAGCCGGTCAGTGAGCCACGACTCGATGGCCGAATGACCGTCCTCGTAGCGTTCGTCGAGGACGAATTGACCTCCGGCAAAGGCTTCTTGCAGATCCTCCAGGGCAGCGATCATCGCCCCGGCCTGATCGTCGTCGAGGACGCCAATGCGCGCCAGCCCCCGGGCATGTGCCTGGCTGGCGCGAATATCGAAGGGCAGGAGTTCGCGGTCCAGGATCACGTCGTCACCGGCGAGGAAGCGCATCACCCGCTCGTCGACCTCCATGGTCGAATCCTTTTTCCAGATGTATTCAGCCATTGGCGACTCCCTGGTTGCGTGACGGCCGGACGCGCGCGGGATCGTTCGCTGAGGGCCTCGCCACGCGTCGAACCGAAGCGAACGATGCCGTGCGCGTCCGGCCCGCGGACTTGCCCCGACCGGTTCGGCGTGCGCCCCGGCCAGAGGTCAGCCGGGCGGGGTGGGGTGACTTTGCTTCAGTTCGATGCGTGGCGCGGCCTTCAGCAAAGTCACCCCACCCCGCCCGGCCTTTGTGCAGCGCCCCGTTCATTGGCCCTTGGAGCCCACGCCAGCCAGCTCATCCAGCCCGAGGGCCAGGTTGATGTTCTGCAGGGCCTGGCTGGCCGCCCCCTTTAGCAGGTTATCGAGCACCACCACAAAACTGGCCCGCATGGCGTCGCGCTCGTCGACGGTGAAGCCGCCGATGGCCAGACGCGGCGTGCCGGCAACGTCGCGGATCTCCGGGATTTCCCCACCGACACCGATCAACGGCTCGTCCATGTACCGATCGGTGAACACGGCGAGCAGTTCGGCGGCGGTCAGTGGCTCGGTCAGCAGCAGCGACAGGGTCAGCGAGATACCGCGAAAAAACGGAGCCACATGAGGGTGGAAGCGAACCGGGCGTGCCAGGTGGGCTGACACTTCACGCTCGTGCACGTGCCCGGTCAGCGCGTAGGGAATCAGATTGTCGGCCAGCCGCTTCGGGTCGTTACGTGGAGACGGCGCCTTTCCGGCACCGCTGTATCCCGACACGCCGAAGACTTCTGCCGGCGCCGCCAGCGAGCGCCGCAGCGGCAGCAGCCCGGACAGCGCGCCGCTCGCATAGCAACCCGGATTGGCAATTCGGCGAGCGCCGGCCAGGGCAGCGCGATTCCATTCGGTCAGGCCATAGACCCAGTCCGGGTCGAATCGCCAGTCAGCACCCAGATCCAGGATGAGCGCTTCGGGATGGACCCGGCTGATGGCGTCTACCCAGGCCTGGCTTCGGCCATTGGGCAGGGCCAGCACCCACACGTCGGCGTCGACCGCCGCGACGCCGGAAGGCTCGAGCGCTTGGTAGGCCTGCCCGGCATCGGGCCACTCCGGCACGGCCCGGGCAATCGGTTCACCGGCCCGGCTGCCGCTCGAGGCCAGCGCCAGTTCCATGTCCGGATGACCGGCCAGCAGCCTGAGCAACTCCGATCCGGTATGGCCCCGCCCGCCGATCAGCGCCAATCGATGCATGGTTCTTTTTCCTTCCTGGTTACCGCCATGTCAGTCGCATTCTTGTCGGCCGCGCGTTGCGAATCAAGCCGGCTTCCAGCCCGAGTCGCGTTTACGCGCGTCGGCCACCAGCCGACCCAGCAGATCAAAATCGTCGATGCCGACCGTATACACGATCCACTCGCCGTGTCGATGGGTGCTGCGGGCCTGCTGAAAATACCAGCCGGCAATCGGGTTGCCGGCCCGCGCGCGCCAGTAGAGCGCGGGGAATCGCTGGCGCAGCGCCTGCCACAGCGCCGCACCCAGACCTTCGCCCTGGGCTTCGGGCGTGACCACGAACTTGTCGAGATACGGCACGCCGTCAACGCCGGTGGTGACCAGGGCAGCCGCCCGGCCGCTCTCGGCCCACAGCAGGCCGATCAGTTCGCGCCGGTCGAGCCAGTCGGGCCGCAGGCTGCGCCCGAAGCTCTCCTCAAGCAGAATCTGCAGCGGCTCAAGATGCCCGGACGAAACTGATTCAAGCCACTCGATGGCTTCACCGCGCCGGATGAGCGTGCCCGCACCGGTGTGCGTGAACAACTCACGGGTCAGATTGTCCGCCGAGGTGATCGAAACCGAGGTCTCCGGCGGCAGGCGTTCAAGCATCTCCCTGATCTGATGCAACTTCAGGCGCATGCCCGAATGCACCCAGTCCTGGGCCAGCAGATGATCGTAATCGGTGCGCAGGCTGATCGCAGAAATCACGCGCCCGCTGTGGTCGAGCAGGCCGCCGGTGCCGGTCAGGAAGATCACCTTGTGCGGCTCCACCGCCCAGACCAGCTCACGCGCCGCGATATCGGCATTGATGTTCATGACCTGGCCCGAAGGCGACTCACCCAGGCAGGCCACCACCGGCAGTGCTCCCGCGGCGATAGCGCTGCGCACCGGCTCAAGCTCGACGCGCCGGATTTCGCCGACCAGACCGAGACGCTCCCGGTCGGCCAGGCTGGCTTCAAACACGCCGTGCAGGATGCCGCGGGCCCGCACGCCACGCGCCTCCAGCGCATCGACCAGCGCGGCGTTGGCGCGATAGATCACCGGTCGTGCCACAGCCATGACGTCCTCGGTGGTCACGCGCAGGCCGTCGCGCTTTTCGATCGGCACACCGGCAGCTTCCATGGCCTCGTCAAGCTGCGGGCCGGCGCCGTGCAGCACGATGGGCGTGAGCCCCAGCCGGTGCAGGAAGGCGAGTGCCGCGGCCATCTCGCCAAGCTGGTCGCGCATGACCGCACCGCCGACCTTGACCACGGCGAAGCGCGATTCCTCGATGCGCGAGAACTGCTTGAGATACTGCCGGGCCTCCCGGCTGGAACCGAGCTGGCCGAGCAGTTCGATGACGGTGCGGCGAACTTCAGCCATATTCGACGATTCGCTGATAGAGATCCAATGCACGCTCGAGTTGTTCAAGCGCGACCCACTCATCGGCAGTGTGCGCCTGGGCGATATCGCCAGGGCCTAGCACCAGCGCGGGCATGCCGGCGGCCGAAAACAGTGAGGCCTCGGTCCAGAAGTCCACGGGCTCGCCCACAGGAATACGGTGGCGCTCGCAGAACGCCTGGGCCGGTGCTTCCTCCTGGCCCGCGGCCGGCAGGGGCGGGCCGGAAAAGGGCACATGCCAGCTGGCGTGCTCCTCGGCGCCACCCAGCCCGGACAGGTGGGCCAGCAGCGCCTCGTTGGACTGCCCCGGCCCCAGGCGGGCGGAATAATGCAGGTTCGCCTCGCCGGCGATCACGTTCGACTTGGTGCCCCCGGAGGCCAGCCCGACATTGAAACAGGTTGGCCGACCGGCTTCGGCCTCGGCCCGGCAGTACGCCAGCGCGGAGACCACCCAGGCCGCCATGCGGTGGATCGCGCTGTCGACCAGCGCCCGGCCCTCGGAGGAGTGCCCGGCCAGACCGGCGAACCGGCCCTTGACCGAAAGGAAGCCACGATGCGCAAGGACTGCCCGGCACTGCGTCGGCTCGCAGACGACCACCTGCGCGAAACAGCGGTGCGACGGGTCATCCAGAAAATGGCGCACGCAGCAGCCACCGGCGCCTTCCTCGTCCGAGGACAACAGAATGCCCATGGGCCGCGTCGTCGACTCGGCGATCCTCAGCAGCGCCGCGGCCGCGCCCTTGATATCGCACGCGCCACGGCCGTAAGCCTTGCCGTCCTCAACCGTCAATGCCAGGGGCGGCTTCGTCCAGCCCTCGCCGACCGGCACGGTATCGAGGTGGCAATTGAACAGCACCCCGGCCTCGCCACGTCGGGCGAAGAGGTTGATGTGGCCATCGCCGTAGTCAGCCATCTCCACTTCGAATCCGGCAGCCGACAGCACCTCACGGGCGTGCACGAACATGCCCGCCTCGGGTGTAATGTCCCGCGGCGGATTCTGGCTGTCGCACTCGACCAGCCGGGCCAGATGCTCTAGTAGTCGCTGGGGCATTAGCTTTCAAACCTGTCAAACGCCAAGACGCAAGCAATGGCAACAATAATAGAGTCGGGAACCATGGAAGACACGGAATCCACGGACAGAAAGAACCGGTTCAGAACATTCGCCACTAATCATCCTCTTTACCTTCCATGCATTTCGCGCTTTCCGTGGTTCGATCGTTTCTTTGCGTCTTTGCGTCTTTGCGTTTTCAGGATCTTCGGATCCGGGCCGCCAGGGTGGACGACTGGCCGATGAGCTTGACGAAACCTTCAGCCTCTTCCGGCGTCCACCCGGCCGACTGGGCATAGACGGCACCGGGGTCCTTGAGCAGGTAACGTGAGCCGACCGCCACGGCCTGGACGCTGCCGCCGTCGGTGGCCAGGCGCACGACGCCGGTCACGTACTCGTTGGCCGATGCCAGGTAGGCCTCGAGATCGCGCTTGTGTGGCTCGAAGAAGAAACCGGTGTAGACCAGTTCGGCCCAGCGCTGGGCAATGCTGGCATGAAACTGGTTCTGCAGTCGGGTGTTGACTGCCTCCCTGAGCGCGCGCTGTGCAACCATCAGACCATCGATGCCGGGGCACTCGAAAACGATGCGGCCTTTCAGTCCGATGGAGACATCCCCGGTATAGATGTGCCGTCCGATCCCGTAGGCGCCCAGGCGGCGGTTGAGCTCGGCCAGCAGTTCGGGCCCGTCCATCTTCTGATCGTCCAGGCTCACCGCTCGACCCGCCTGGAAACCGAGGGTCAGTTCACCCCTGCCCTCCGGCCACTCGTTTCGTGGACGGCACCAGACCCGGGTATCCTCGCCCGGCACACCGAACGCGTCGATCTCCTGTCCCGAGAGCGTTACGCCGAGCAGGTTCTCGTTGATCGAATAGCGGCTGGCCGATTCCGGCACCTCGACGCCAGCCTGTTTCATCAGTTCCAGCTCGTGGGCGCGGACGTTGCTGGTCTCACGCTGCAGATCGCGGATTGGCGCGTGGATGACGTACTCGCCAAGCGAGCGCACCGACTGATCGAATCGGAGCTGGTCGTTGCCCATGCCCGTGCAGCCGTGGGCAAAGTGCGTCGTGCCCAGCTCATCGGCCAGCTTCAGGCACTGCTCGACAATGACATAGCGGTCGGAACACAGCATCGGGTATTGCCCGAGCATGCGCGCATCCGCCCACAATAGCGGTACCACGAACCGGTCCCAGAGCTGTCGCGATGCGTCGAGCTCATGGTGCTCGGCCGCGCCCAGGGCGCGGGCCCGCTCGCCGATCCAGGCCTTCTGATCGGCATCGATGCCACCGGTGTCGACAAAAGCGGTATGCACTTCGAAGCCCTGCTCGATCAGGGCCAGCACGCAATAGCTGGTATCCAGCCCGCCGGAGAAGGCGAGTACGACCCGTTGACTCATAATCTGACTGTCCCGTTCATTCAATCGCTGATTCCAAAACAAAAAACCCGGCTTCTCGGGCCGGGTTTCGCGTGCATTCCTGTCTGGATGAAGCTCGAATCGACTAGTGCACACCCCGGCCCGAATAGCGGACACGACGAGGGCGTCGCGGCAGGCGGCCGGGACGCGGGCTATCGATGCCGGCGTGTGCGATGGCTTCGATCATCATGGGTGACAAGTTGCCACAGGTTGCCGGACAAAACAAGTAGGTCGGGGTTACATCCCCGACGGACGACATCTCGGATGTCATCACTCGTATCTGATGCGTGGGCCTAATCTGATCGGGCCGCCGGTGTTCTCGGGGCGCCTAACGCGTTGGGGCCTGGGGCTGGTTGGCACCACCGGTCACTTAGGTGGCCTCGACAAATCAAAGGCGTTTCGCCCGTTTCAGTTCGCTACACTGCCCCGACCTACGTTGCGTCGGCACGCCGCCAGGCTCCGCAGGTGCCGGAACGAAGGACGGAGCGCACTTGCGTTCAGCCCCTGCCGATCAATTCCGCCATCAACGCCTTCTGCACGTGCAGCCGATTCTCTGCCTCATCGAGTGCAACACAGTAATCAGCGTCCATCACGCCATCGGTGGCCTTGATGTTGCGCCTCAGCGGCAGACAATGACTGAAGCGGGCATGATTGGTGAGTGCCATCTTGGCCTCGTCGACAATGAAATGCCGGAACGGCTCGCGCAGCTTCGCCTCATCTTCCGGCCGACCGTAAAACGGCAGCGCGCCCCAGCTCTTGGCGTAGACGAAATCCGCACCGGAATAGGCCGCCTCGATGTCGGTGGTCACTTCCAGAGCACCGCCTGACTCACGCGCCTGCCGATCGGCGGCCTCCATGAACTGCGGGTCGAGCTGATAGGCCTCATCGGGAATCAGCATGCGGATGTTCATGCCGAACTTGCTGGCGATCAGTAAGGCGGAGTTGGCCACCGCAGTGTTGAGCGGGCGCGGATGCCAGGTCCAGGTCAGCACGAAAGTCTTGCCGTCGGGCCGGCCAAGATGATCCTGGATGGTACGCATCAGCGCCAGTTCCTGGCAGGGATGGACAATCGTTTCCATGTTGATCACCGGCACCGAGGCGTGCTGCGCCAGCGAGCGGATGACCCGGTCCTGGCGGTCTTCCTGCCAGTCCTTGAACAGCGGGAATGCCCGGATCGCAATGGCATCGCAGTAGCGCGACAGCACGCCGGCAACCTCGGCAATGTGCTCCTCGGCGCTACCGTCCATGACCGCGCCGGGCTTGAATTCGATGCCCCAGGCTCCTTTACCGGGCTCCAGCACCACGGCGTGCGCGCCGAGCTGAAACGCCCCGATCTCGAACGAGGCGCGTGTGCGCAAAGACGGGTTGAAAAACAGCAGGGCAATGTTGCGGCCGGCCAGCGGAGCACCGACCGTGTCACGCCGCATCCGATCAGCCCGGTCCAGGAGGGCCTGAAGCTGTTCGCGGCCCCAGTCGATCGTAGAGAGAAAATGCATCATTCCAGCGAGTCGGTCCATTCAGAAAGCAGGTGCGAAACCATAGCATCAATGCTCGATATCGGCGATTTCCAAACGGTTGCGACCCGCCTCTTTTGCCCGGTACAGCGCCTGATCCGCGCGGGCCAGCCAATGCTGTGGATCGGGTCGGGTCAGCGGCGCCGCCCCGATCGAGACCGTAACGGTTCCGCCCGGCCCGGCAAGCCGGTCTCGCAGCTCATCATGAAGCCGGCGCAAGGCGATAGCCAGCCCCTCTTGGTCAGTATCGGGCAGTAACAGCACAAACTCCTCACCCCCAAGGCGAAACACCTGATCCTGCTCTCGCAGGACCGCCCGGATAATGGCGACCAGTTGGATAAGGACCTGATCGCCGGCCTCGTGGCCGCAGCTGTCGTTGACCTGCTTGAAGTGATCGAGGTCGATCATCGCCAGGCCGGCAGGCCGCTGCTGTTTATGAAAGCGTTCCATGTGCGCTTCCAGTGCCGATCGAAGCGCCAGACGATTGCCGGCGCCGGTCAGCGGGTCGTGACGGGCAAGGCAGACCAACTGCCGATGCTGCAGTTCCGTCCGCCAGGCAAAGATCAGCCCGAAAACCGAAACCAGCACACCAGCAATCACGAAGCTTCCCAGCTCGACTGCTGAAGCGAACCGGTCCGTTTGCACCGCAACCCCAATCAGCGTGATTGCGCAGACACCCAGTGCATAATGTCGTCCGGCCAGCAGAAAGCTGGCCGAAAGCACGATAAACGCCCAGAATACACTGGCACCGGTCAATGTAAACAAGACCAGGAAACCAGCAGCCGAAATCATTGACGCAATATTGCCCACGAGCTCTACGCGCCCGCTCGACCAGCCATAGGCAAGCAGCCCCCCGAGCAAGACCATCAACAGACAGTCTCCCGCCGCGGTAATGAGCTGACCTTCGACGAGGCGAAATACGGCGAACGGGAAGATCCCGGCTATGGTGCCAACGCCAAAAAGAGTGATGATCGTGAGACGAACCTCGGCGCGCAACCGATCGATCACACCAGGCACACCTGAGCGGTAGCTGTCGTTTCTGGTTGCTGATCGCTGGCTTTTTGACGGCATCGTGTGCCTCTCGGCCTGACGCAGCTGCACATCGCGCTGGTGCCCAGCATGCCACAGCCAGACCGATCTATTCCACTGTCGCCCCTTGACCACGGCCTGGCAAGAAACGATGCTTATGGTTTATGCAGGATAAAGGACGAATACCATGGGTATTGAAGTTGCCGGTTTGCTGGGCCTGATCTGGCTGATCATTGTCATCTGGGCCATCATCAAAACAGCCCAGAGCCGAGCCGGAACCGCAGCCAAGGTGCTGTGGATTCTCTTTTTACTGTTCTTCCCCCTACTGGGTCTGATTGCCTGGCTCCTTCTGGGGCCGAAAGGCTGAAGCACGTCGCACGATGCGTAACCTCATCGATGAGCTAAAGCGCCGCAACGTGATCCGCGTGGTCATGGCCTACGCGGTGGCAGCCTGGGTCATCGTGCAGGCCGTTGACATGGCTGCTGACGCCTTCGACGCGCCCGTCTGGATCATGCAGATGACCCTGGCGCTGGCCTTCATCGGACTGATTCCGGCCATCCTTTTTTCCTGGATTTTCGAAATCACCCCGGAAGGCATCAGGCGCGAGCGCGACCTGGCTGCAAGCGAAGGCGTCCCCGGCCACACCTCACGCCGGCTGGACATCGCCGTCATTGTCCTGCTGCTGGTGGCCATCGGGCTGGTGCTGACCCCGCGTTTCTGGCAGCCCGGCCAGGCGTCAGGAACGGCGTCCCCGGCCAAGGTCATTGAGGCCGCCACGGATCAGCCGGTGTCCGGCACCCGGCCCTGGCAGCTGGATTCCATCGCCGTGCTGCCTTTTGCCGACTTCAGCGCAAGCCGCGACCAGGCCTGGCTGGGCGAGGGCATTGCCGAGACCCTGCTGCACGCCCTGGCCCAGATCGAGGGTTTGCGCGTCAGCGCCCGGACCTCTTCATTTGCCTACCGTGAGCGCGAAGCCGATATCGCCACCATCGGACGGGAGCTGAACGTGGCGACCGTGCTCGAAGGCAGCGTCCAGCGTGCCGGTGACCGTTTGCGCATCGTGGCCCAACTGGTGCGCACCGACACCCAGGAACACATCTTTTCGAAGACCTTCGATCGCAACGCTGACGACATCTTTGCCATCCAGGACGAAATCGCCACGGCTGTTGCGGAGTCGCTCAGCGGCTCGCTCGCGATTGATCAGCCCGAGCTGGCGCGCACGAAAACCGATGTCTACGATCTGTATCTGGAAGGCCGCCGACTGTGGCAGGAACGCACGCCCGAATCAGTCAACACAGCAGTGAGCTTGCTGACCGATGCCGTCAATCTCGACCCGGAATACACGCCGGCCCAGGCCGAGCTGGCCACCGCCTTGCTGTTCCAGGTGCTCTACGCCGATGCCAGCCTGGAAGACAGCCGCGAGGCCATCGAACAACATATCCGGCGGGCCCTGGCCCAGGACCCGGACCAGGCGCAGGCCTGGGCCGTGCGCGGCCTGTTGCTGCAGGAACTGGAATTGTTCGACCAGTCCCAGGACGCGCTGGAAAAAGCCGTCGCTCTGAGTCCAAACGACGCCAACATCCGGGTCTGGATCGCCAATCGTTACAGTAATCTGGGCCGGTTCAATCGTGCCGCCGGGCATTTTGAACACGCCCTCGCGCTCGATCCGCTCAACGCCTTCGTGCGCGAGCGCTACACCACGGTGCTGGCCATCGTCGACCCCTACGATTCGCGCATCGAGCAGGTCGCCCGGGATTCGGTTCGCCTGTTTCCCGACCAGGTGCGCAGCTGGCGCGGCTTGATCAATGTGCTCGGCAATCAGGGCCGCAACGACGAGCTGATTCTCACCTCGCTGGAAGCGGTCCGACAGCATCCCGACGCGGTTGAATTCGTCTGGCGCATCGCTGGCGCCCTGTCCACCTTGCGAGCCTACGACGCGGCCGATCGCTGGATCGAGCGGGCTTACCGCATCGATCCGGAGGCTCAAGGGTGGCCACAGATCATGATCGGACGCGATCCAGAGGAATTTCTGCGCATGGCCCGCCTAGGGTATGAGCAATGGGGCCTGAACGCGCTGCCGCCCTTGCTGACGGCGCTGCGTCAAAATGGGCTGCTTGACGAGGCCTGGCGACTGGCACGCGACGAGTTCGAGAAACTGGTCATCCTGGAGCGAGACGGCCAGGCCACGCTCGACCACTTCAACATGATGTTTGACAATCTCTGGCTGGCCCGAAAGCTCGGCAGCGAAGCCGATGTCCAGGCCCGCCTTGAAATGATTGAGACTTTGCTGGAGCGAGTTCGCGAGGGGGGATTGCCCGACAGCAATATCGGCCCGGACTTCATGCTGGCGATGGTCACCGGTGACGTGGAACGCGCAATCGCTCTATTGCCGGAAATCGACCCGGGCAACCAGGACTATCTGGCCCTGATGATCGAATTCGATCCGATCTTCGAGCCCCTGCGCGGCCGGCCGGCTGTGGACGCATTTCTGGCCCGGGTCGGCGCGCGCCATCAGCGCCAGCTCGAACGCCTGCGCAATGAAGCGCCGCCGGAGCTGTTCGACCCGACCGTGCTGGATACAAGCGAAACCTGAATCGCTCAGTCCAGGCGCAAACGGCAAAACTTGCGCTTTCCGACCTGCAGCACGCCGTGAAAGCCGGCCGATAATATCAGTGCGCGATCCTCGATCCGCTCGCCGTCGATCCTGACCGCGCCCTGCCTGATCATGCGGAAGGCCTCGGAATTGGACGCGGTCAGCCCGCAGGCGGTCAGGGCGTGGGCGATGCCAAGGCCATCCGCGCCGGCCGGCAGGGTCTTTTCGGGCATGTCTTCGGGCATCTCGCCCTGGCGGAAACGGGCGATGAAGTTGTCGCGGGCCTTCTTGCCGGCCCCGGCACCATTGAAACGGTCGACGATCTCGATACCGAGCTCGAACTTGACGTCGCGCGGATTGCCCCCTTCATCGACGGCGCGCTTGAACGCGTCGATTTCGTCGGTCGTGCGAAAGCTCAGCAGCTCGAACCAGCGCCACATCAGCTCGTCGGAGATGCTCATGATCTTGCCGAACATGTCGTCGGCCGGCTCGTTGATGCCGATGTAGTTGCCCAGCGACTTCGACATCTTGTGGACGCCGTCGGTGCCTTCGAGCAGAGGCCAGGTCATGATGATCTGGGGCTTCTGGCCGGCCTGGGACTGGAGCTGACGACCGACGAGCAGATTGAACTTCTGGTCGGTGCCGCCCATTTCGATATCGGCCTTGAGCGCGACAGAGTCGTGGCCCTGGACCAGCGGATAGAGAAACTCGTGGATCGCGATCGGCTGTCCAGCCCGGTAGCGTGTTTCGAAGTCGTCGCGCTCGAGCATGCGTGCCACGGTGTGCTGCGAGGCCAGGCGGATCATATCGGCAGCGCTCATCTTGCCAAACCACTCCGAGTTGAAGCGCAGCTCGGTGCGCTCGCGGTCGAGGATCCTGAATACCTGGTCGGCATAGGTCCTGGCATTGGCGCGCACATCGGCTTCAGTGAGCGGCTTGCGGGTGACGTTCTTGCCGGTTGGATCGCCGATCATGCCGGTGAAATCGCCGATCAGGAAGATCACCACATGGCCGGCGTCCTGAAAGCGGCGCATGGCGTTGAGGATGACCGTATGGCCGAGATGCAGGTCCGGCGCCGTCGGGTCGAAACCGACCTTCACGCGCAGCGGCCGCCCGCCCGCCAGCTGTTGCTCCAGCTCGGACGCCTGAATGATTTCAGCGGCGCCGCGCAGCAGCTCAGGGATTTCGTTCACGTCATTCATCGGCTTATCGATCGATTGATGGCACCGGACTCAACGCGCGACCGACCTCGATCGATCAGCGCCGGCAGCCCGACGGGGCCATTCGGGAATTGACTTTACTGTGCCTGTGTCGTTAATGTTAACGGGTTTTTGAGCGCCAAATCGTCGTGCATGACAAGAAAAACCATGGCTACGCCCCGGCGCACGCGCTGGCGCAGGCTGCCCACAACCGTTCGCGAGCACCTGATACGGCTGACGCTGCTGGCCGGTCGTAACATCCGTGATGCCATGCACGCGCACCCGCGCCTGGGCTTGGCCGGCCTGGCGCTGATCGCAACCGGTGTCACTGCGGCCGTGCTGTCTTCTGCGCCGGACCCGGCCGTCATGCGCACCACCCCGATCACGCTACCCGAGCGCGCGGACTTCGTCGATGGCGCCACGCCGGCGACGGCGGCACCGCCCGGCATCATCGAGGCCGTATCTGAAACCACGCACCAGCCCACCGGCGACAGCAACCGCTGGCAGATTGTCGAGATTCGGAGCGGCCAGACGCTGGAACAGGTATTTCGTCAGCTTGGGCTGAGTGCCCGGCTGCTGCACGAAGTCGTCAACGTCAACGAGCAGACCCGCGGGCTGGCGCAAATCCGGCCCGGAGACCGATTCGCTTTCGATATTGATCCGGAGTCCGGCTTCAGGGCCATGCGCGCCGAGCTTGACGAAGCCGCCTGGCTGTTCGTCGAGCGCCAGGGTGACCTGTTAAGCAGCCGCACTGAACCCCGGCATCTCGAGCGCCGCATTGTCGAGGCCAGCGGCGTCATTACGACGTCCCTCTACCACGCTGCCCGGCAGGCGGGACTGTCGGACAACATGACCATGCGCCTGGCGACGATCTTCGGCTGGGACATCGACTTCGCGCTCGACATTCGCACGGGCGATCACTTTGCCCTGATCTATGAAGAAGTCTGGCGCGACGGTGAACGACTGCGTGACGGCGACATACTGGCCGCGCGTTTCGTCAACCGCGGCGACAGCTTCGAGGCCGTCCGATTCGACGCCGGCAACGGTGCCGACTACTTCGCGCCCGACGGGCGTCCAATGCGCAAGGCATTTCTGCGAACGCCTCTGAACTTCAGCAGAGTCAGCTCCAATTTCAATCCACGGCGCCTGCACCCGGTCACCCGTCGGGTGCGGCCGCACAACGGCACCGACTACGCCGCACCGACCGGCACGCCGGTCTGGGCAGCCGGAGACGGCAAGGTCGTCGAGGCCGGCTACACCGCCACCAACGGCAATTACGTCTTTATCCAGCACGGCAACAGCATCGTTACCCGCTACCTTCATCTGTCGCGCAAGCACGTCAAGCGCGGCGAGCGGGTCCGTCAGGGCCAGACCATCGGCCGGGTCGGCGCCACCGGTTTGGCGACGGGGCCCCACTTGCACTACGAATTCGTAGTCAACGGCGTGCACCGCAATCCGCGCACGATCGACCTGCCGCCGGCCGATCCGCTGCCGGGCGATCTGCTGGACGAATTCGGCCGGCTTGGCCGACCGCTGCTGGCCCGGCTCGACAGTCTGGCGCCGTCCGATCGCCTGCTGGCCGCCACGCTCAGCGGCGGCTGCGAAACCGGCGGGCAGAGCTGCTGATTCGATCATACGGTGCCAATGCCTGAGCGCAGCGCCGACGATGCAGCCTTCATCGGCCTGATTTCTGGCACCAGCATGGACGGCATCGATGCCGTGGTCGTGCGGTTTGGCACTGTCCGCCTGCAGGTCCTGGCCGCGGCCACGCTGCCGTTCGACGACCCCCTCAAGGACACGCTTCGCGCCCTGCAGCGCGCCCCTGAACGGCTGCCCCTGGCCGCAGTGGCGACCCTTGATGCCCGCCTGGGCGAGGCATTTGCCGCTGCCGCGCTTGAGATCATCGCGCTGGCCGGGCTGACGCCAGACTTGATCGCGGCGATCGGCAGCCACGGCCAGACCCTGCTGCATCAGCCCGGGCAGGACTGGGCCACCTCGGTGCAGGCTGGCGACCCGACCCGTATCGCCGAACGCACCGGAATCATCACCGTCAGCGATTTCCGCCGCGCCGACATGGCCGCCGGCGGCCAGGGCGCGCCGCTGGCGCCGTTGCTGCATCGGGCCATGCTGGCCAGCCCCGACGAGCAGCGCCTGGTCGTCAACCTCGGCGGCATCGCCAACCTGACTGTGCTCGAGCCCGACGGCTCGGTGCGCGGCTTCGACACCGGCCCGGCCAACTGCCTGCTCGATGAGTGGTACCGGCGCCATCATTCGGACACGGGCTTTGATCGCGACGGTCGCTGGGCCACCGGGGGGCGGGTCGATCACGCCTGGCTGGCGCTGCTGCGCCGGGACGCTTACCTGGACCGCGATCCGCCCAAGAGCACCGGGATCGAGTACTTCAGCCCGGCCTGGCTCGACCGACATCTGCCGGCCTGGGCCGGGTCCCGACCCGCCGATATCCAGGCGACGCTGGCCGAACTGACTGCATCCAGCCTGGCCGATGCAGTCCACCGGCACGCCAGTCGCGGGCCGGCCCGTGTGCTGGCGTGCGGCGGCGGGGTTCACAACCGCCACCTGATGGATCGACTGACTCGTCTGGTTGAGCCGTTGGGGCTGGAAACCACCGCCGGTTACGGCCTGGACCCGGACTATGTCGAGGCCATCCTGTTTGCCTGGCTGGCCTGCCAGCGGCTCAGCCAGCAACGCCTGGACACCGGTCCGATCACCGGCGCCAGGCACAGCATCCTGGCCGGTGCGCTCAATCAGCCCTGAAGGAGGCAACCGCAGCCCCCGCCAGGTCACCGCAGCTGCCTCCGGGGCCTGCCGTTTCGACGTAACACCCTGATATAGCCGGCCCTGTTTGCACTGGTCATGGTTGGTCATGCGCCGGTCATGACTGACATCAGCGCCCGCTGCAGACTCCACGGCACGTTCATTGATCGTGTTCGAATCATGCCGCAGCACAACGAGTATGGCCTTCCCGAAGAAAGCATTCGGCCCGACAGGGGTGAGATTGACGGCAACCGGGGCCAGTCATCATGAATGCCTTGCCTGACCCGACAGGTGCTGTTGCCAGTGCGTTGAGCCGGCGGGGCCGGCGCGTGCTCGGCACGATCATGACCGGCTTGTTGCTCAGCGCTGCCGCGCCGGCAGCCATCCCGACCGATGAGCCGGTTTCAGGCGGCTGCGTGTCGGTGTGGGTATCGACAGCGCCCGGGGATTTCAACACCCTGCATGACGCCGTGGATCACGTCAATAGCGTCGGCTGCACATCCGGGGGGCTCAACGAGATTCAGATCGATTACAGCACGCATGCGGTGGTTTCCTTTTCCTCACCGATTCCGCCCCTGACGCGTCCGACCTATATCGGAACCCCACCGGATCAGACCGGTGTGCCTCGGGTGATCCTGCGCGCCAACGACAACACGCAGCTGACCTCAACGGCCGCCCTGATTGCCCAAACCCGGGTCGAGATCCAGAACCTGGACATCCAGGGCCAGGCCAGCCGTGACTTCGGCGCCGGCATCCTGTTGACCAGCGATGCAGACGGTTCGCGCATTCGCGGTGTCCGCGTCAGCCGAACGCGCAACGTCGGCATCAGTTTGAGCGGCGTCAGTAATGTCCGGATCGAATCATCGCCCGATTTCCCGACCGTAGTGGTCGAGGCCGGATTTGGCAGCGCAACGACTCCACTCTACAAACCCGGGATCGGACTGAGCAGCGCCAATGATGTGACCATCGATGGCGCGCGACTGGGCATCGACGACGACGGTAGTCCGGCCGGCAACTGCAGCTACGGTGTCGAGATCGACAGCAGCATGCTGGTCACCCTGGGCGCCGGCGTCAACCAACAAGACCGGCGAAATATCATCGGCGACAACGGGTACGGAGGGGTGCACATCGTCGACAGCTCGGTCGTCAACATCCATGGCAACTATATTGGTCTGGGCCCGGACGGCGTGGCGCCCGTCGGCAACGGCCTGGACACAAACTGCCTGGGCGGGCTTCAAAGCCTGTCCCGTGGTGGCGTGGTCGTGCGGGACTCCAACTTTATATCACTTGGCAGCACGCTGTTTGCCCATGGCAGTTACATCACGGCCAACCACACCGGCGTCAATCTGATCAACGCGCAGCGCGTGACTTTCCTGCGCAACCAGATCGGCCGCCGCCCCAACGGTTCTATCCTGGCCAATTCCGGCAGCAGCATCCTCATCACCGGCACTTCCGGACAAAGTGATATCGACCGCGTCCTGATCGGCACCACCGACAGCATTGACCGTCGCAATGTGATCGTCGGTGACGGCAGCAACGATCACGGCATCCGGATCTATCCCTCGGTTGGCCGGGTGGAGATACATTCCAATTCAATCTACGGTCATGGCCTCAACCCCATCGATCGCGGCATCCCGCCTTATCCGCCGGTGCTGACCGTGGCCGATCCCGGCAGCGGCCAGATCGCCGGCACGCTGATCCCGGACCCCAACCCGGGCCGGGTGGATCTTTTTGCTGATCTGGCCGGTCATTCACAGGCACGCTATTTTCTCGGTTCGATCGACGTGCCAGCCTCGGCCGGATCGTTTTCGACCACCATCAACAGCACCCATTTCCAGAACGGCCGGCCGATTACCGCGATCTTCACCACGGATTCCGGACCCGGCAGCTCACGCCTGAGCGAGCCGCTGATTGCCGAAACAGTACCGCTGGAAGACGAGATATTTCAGGACAGTTTTTAATGAGATCGAGGAGCATGAAAGTGAAAGTCATGATCGTTGTGAGTCTGATCGTCGCACTCAGTGGCACAGTGCTGGCCGACAACGGCTCGCTGGACGGCGGTTTCGGCAATAGCGGATTCACCCTGGTGCCTTTTGATCAGGGCGGGCAGAACACCGACCAGGCCTTTGCCATGGCGCTGCAGGGTGACGGGCGCATCGTGATTGCCGGATCGGCCCACGTCGCCGGCAGCAGTCCAATCGCGCCGGCCGGCGGTGAAATGACGTTCCAGGCTTTTGCCGTGACCCGCTTGCTGGCCGACGGCGGCATCGATACCGGCTTCGGCCTGAACGGCCGGCAGACGGTTAACTTCGATCTCGACGGCACGGCCGATCAGGCCGGGGCGGTGGCCATAGACGACCAGGGCCGGATTCTGGTGGCCGGGACGGCGCAAAGCGACGAGAATGACCCCCTTTCCTTCTGGGGCGTGGCCCGGCTAACCCCAAACGGAGCGCTGGATTCGGGTTTCGGCCCCGATGGACGGGTGACCTTCGCGGTCGATGAAAACGGCCTGGGCGGCTTCACGCTGCTCAACGACCTGCTGATTCAACCCGATGGCCGTATCGTGCTGGTTGGCGCAGTGCTGGTTGAGCTGGAAGTCGATCAACAGATCCTGGCGGTCGCCGCCCGCCTCAACCCCGACGGCAGCCTCGATACGGGTTTTGCCGATCAGGGCATTGCGCGCTTCAGTGCACTTCCCGGGAGCGTTCCGGAAACGCTGGCCATGGCCGTGTCGTTGACCGACGAGGGGAAGATTCTGGTCGCCGGTAGCGTTACAGTCGACGTCTCGGGCGACAGCAACACGGACCTGTTTGTCACACGACTGCTGGCCGATGGCAGCATCGACAGCACCTTTGCCGACAGCGGCACGAGCCGCGTGGCCATCGATCAGGGCGGCGACGGGGAAGATTTCGCCTACGCGATGCAGCGAGATGCCGCCGGCCGCATCCTGCTGGCCGGCTCGGCCCGGTCCGACGGGTTAAACCAGGATATGGTGGCGGTACGTCTGCTCGGCGATGGTTCACCGGATACGACGTTCGGCCCAGGAGGCACCGGGCATGTGCTGGTGGCCTTCGACCTGGGCGAAAACCTCCGCGACGAAGCAGTTGACTGCGCGCTCGACGATCAGGGCCGAATCTACCTGGCCGGCCAGGCGGCCCGGTCCAGTGGGGCCGATGCCGGCATCGTCCGGCTGACGCCTGGTGGCTTGCCGGATCCCGCCTTCGGCAACGCCGGTCGGGTGCACTACGGACTGGCGGGCATCAGCGATGAAACGGGCGCCGCGATCGCAATTACCCGGCACGGCCAGGCGATTATCGCCGGCAGCGCCAAGGTGGCTGAGCCCGACAATCAGGACATGCTGGCGATGCGGCTGGCCGGCGAACGGATCTTTGGCGATCGCTTCGAGCAGCTGCCCTGATCGGCCCGGAAACTATCGGGTTGAGGATCGTTGCTGGTGCAGGCGCTCATCGAGCGCCAGTGTGCGGAAATGCTCCGGGCTCCAGCGCTGCGCAATGCGAACGAACCGCTCGGCGCTGGACGCATCGTTGCGCGCCAGGGCGCGCCGTGCCAGCCGCAGGGCAACGGCGGCTTCCTGGTCCACCGAACCGAGCTGACGCGCGCGCTTGAGCGCGTCGGTCAGCAGCTCTTCGGCCTGCTCGTCGCGCCGGGCCAGTTCGGCCTGCCGGGCCAGGATCATCTGAAAACGGATCTGGTGGACCGGATTGGCAAGCGCGGGATGATCTTTCAGACTGGTCAGGACGGTGCCACTGTCGCCGGTCTGGCCCAGCATCTGCATGATCTCGACCGCGCTGAGCCGGGCGGTGAATGCCTCCTGTGCCTCGCCCAGGGCCTCGAACCGCTGCCTGGCCTGCTCGATGCGCGCGAGCAGTTCCGGCGCGACCTGGCCCGATGCAATACCGAGCCGGGCGCGCACTTCGTCGGTCCAGGCCAGGCCGATTTCATCATTGCTTTCTGCCGCAATGGCCCCGGCCTGATCGAGCAGCGCCGCCGCTTCGGCAAAGCGGCCCTGTCGCATGCGCACCTCGGCCAGTTCCTCGAGATTGTCGAAGCGGTCGAACGGGCGGTTGTCGACCCCGGAACGCTCAAGATTGGTTTCGAGACGTTGGCTGGCCCGGGCCAGCTGTCCGAGGCGTCGTTCGATTCGGGCAATCCCGTATTCCGATGCGGCAGTCAACTCGTCGACCCCGATCTGTTCACGCAGCGCCAGGGCTTCCAGATGAAATTCCCGGGCCTGGAGCAGGCGCCCGAAATCCTCGGCCAGATAACCCAGATTGGTCAGGACCATGCTCAGAAAGTAGGGAGAGTCCGACCCACGCAACAGGCGCTCGGCATCCAGCGCCGTTTCCCAGGCCACCGAGTACCGGTTACGGGACTGTTGAACGAAAGCCAGGCTGTTGAGAATGCGGCCACGCAACAGCGGTTCGTGATGGGGCTCGATCAGCGCCAGAGCTTCTTCGAGGAAGGCCTCGGCGGCACGGGTATTGCCGTAGAACCACAGCTCGGTCCCCAGCTCATGCGCCAGCCAGGCGCGCGCGATCGGCTCAGCATCGGGGATCTGGTCGATCAGTTCCTGGTAGCCGTCCAGAGCCTCACCGGCCTGATTGGCCGGATCGAAGCGCGCCTTGGCCAGGGCGACCTGCAGCAAAGCGCTGTCCGGCTGTCGGGTCAGCGCCGCGTCGAGCAGTTTGGCCGCCGCCACGCGCTGTTCGCTGGCAATGGCCTGCATTGCCCGGGTGTAGAGCTCCACGGCCAGTGGATCGTCAAGTACGGTTTTGTGCGCGACCCGAACCGGGAAGCTGCCGCGGGTTGTCGCATTCCTGACCTGGTCGACCAGCTGGCGGACCAGCAGACCCGGATCGGGACCCGTCAGGTCACCGCTGCGCAAATCAGAGTCTTGTCCAGGTTGGCGCAATTGCCAGAACAAGCTGAAGCGACCATCGATTCGGTCAAGCCGCATGGTCAGATACAGATCGGCGCCGGCGCCCCGCGCCCGCTGGCCCGGGGGCAGTTCAAGCAGCTCGGGAACCGCTGCCGATCCGAGTATTTCCATGGCAGGATGGTCCCGCAGAAGCGCTTCAACGGTGGCCGGCAGCCCCTCGACCAGCCATTGCCACTCTTCATCAATACCGGCAAGGCCTTCAAGCGGCTCGATCAGCAGGCGCCATGCAGGCGCTTTGGCGGCAACGGTCGATGGTGTGTGCCCGGGGCGCCACACAACGCCGAGAACGACCAGCACCGCAACGATGAGAAACCCAGCCAGCACAGGGGCGAGGCGGGGCCACGTCCAGCCGCCGTCCGGTGGCCGGGGCTGGCAAACGTCGACCTGCACGGACGGCAGAAACTCGAAACCACGGCCGTGAACCGTTCGAATGATGGACTGGCGGCGGCCGCTGTCGCCCAGTGCCTTGCGCAGGCGGCGAACCGCCTGGGTGATCGCCGAATCGGTCAGACAGCTGTGTCCCCAGGCCCCTTTCAGCAGTTCGTCCTTGCCGACAACCCGACCGGGATTGCGCACCAGATACAACAGCAGATCAAAGGTCTGGCCCTGAAGGAACACCGGCGTCGCCGAGTCAAGCAACAGGCGCTGGTCTGGATCGAGAGTCCAGTGACCAAACCGGTATTGAACGCGCGCGTGCGGTGGGGCGTCACCCATGGCGGAAGCTCAGGTTTTCACGCGTCAGATGGTTGAAGCCAACCTATTATGACCGATCGCCCCGCCCGGGCCAATTCGTACCGGCGCTCGACGCCGGCCCGAACACTGGAACGCCCAAACCCGGTATGTTAAAACTGCCTGTATCGAGGCCCTGGCGCACCAGGATCAACAAACCGGCACAGGGCAATCGGGCCAGACGTCTTACTCGAGGGGAAAACGGTCATGACACAACACGCCAAGTATCTGCTCAAGCAGCAGCTCAAGCCCACGATGGCTCCGCTGAGCGCAGCCGTCAGCCTGGCGCTGGGCGCATCGGGACTGCAGGCAGCCACCATTACGGTTGACACGCTCGACGACGGCAGCCTTGCTGGTCAATGCACGCTGCGCGACGCCGTTGCGGCGGCCAATGCCGACACCGCTGTTTCCGGCTGCACCGCCGGCAGCGGCGCCGATGAGATCGTCTTCGATTCGAGCCTCAGCGGCACGCTGTTACTGACCGAAGCCACGTTGCTGCTTGTCCAGAGCGAGATCACCATCACCGGCCCCGGCGCGACGGAGATCACGATCAGCGGCAATGACACCACGCGCATCCTCGGTGTCAATCCGGGCGCGTCCATGTCACTCACGGGTCTAACGCTGACCGACGGCTACGTCAACGACCCATACGGCGGCGCGGCAGTCGCAGCGATATTCGGCGCCAGCGTGGCGCTCGGAGACTGCGTGATCACCGGCAATAATGCCGGCAGCTCGGCCTACGGTGGCGCGGTCAGCGCGATCTATTCCTCGCTGTCGGTAAACAACTGCCGGTTCGAATCGAATTCGGTGGGCGCCATCCTGCGGGGCGGAGTTCCAGCAACCGGGCAAGCCGGCGGCGCTCTGCTCGCCTTCGGATCACCGTCCCTGGTCGTCGAAAACTCGCAGTTCTACTACAACACGGCCGGGCAGACTGGTGGCGCGATTGCCGTCTTCGGCACGGTCGACGCCCTGATCGAGGGCGCAACGATTAACGACAACGGTGCCACATTCGGCGGCGGCCTGGCCTTTGGCGACAGCGCCACGGCGAGTATTGCCGACAGCATCATCAGCGGCAACGATGCAGCCGCCGGGGGCGGTATCGCGATCGGGGCGCAAGCCTCGATTACCGTGTCCGGATCGAGCGTCAGCAGCAACCAGGCCGCCTACGACGGTGGCGGGCTGCTGGTCGGATCGACCTATGGCGGAGTGGTGGTGCCGGAACCCAATGCCTTCGGCAGCGGTCGCGGCCTCTCGACCGCGCTGTACGGTCCGGGCTCAGCCGTCCTGACCGACGTCGACGTCGTATTCAACCAGTCGTCGCGCTACGGCGGTGGCGCGGCAGTGAAATACGACTACAGCGAACTGGGTGCGATCTATTCGGTGTTCGCCTACAACCAGATCAGCGGGGGCGGGGGTGGACCGATACGCCAGGCCGGCAGCTTTGCCGAACTGCGCGGCGATGGCGGCGGAAGCTACGGCGGCGGCGGGGCCGTCGCCGCGTTCAGCGATGGCGAGGCCCGGCTTTACTACGACACCCTGCTGGTCGGCAACACCGCATACACTGGCGCGGGTGGCGGTGGACTGGCCTTCGACGGCGGCTCCATTGGCCTGTATGAAAGCACGGTCGCGTTAAACCAGGCCGGAACCGGCGGGGGACTGCAGGCCGGCCTTCTGCCCACACCCGTCGCGGCAAAAACAGGATCCATGCCCGACCGGGGCATCACCTCGGGCGGCCTGGTCCTGGCCACCTACGGCACGATTGCGGCCAACCAGGCAAGCCAGGGCGGCGGCGGGATCCTGTCTCTTTACGGCGGAATCGCCGCCGCGGGGTATTCGATCATTTCAGACAACAGCGCGCCGGCCTCCGGCGGCGCGGGCACGTACGGCGGCGAACTCCTGGTCAAGTACAGCACTGTCACCAACAACCAGGCCAACTACAACGGAGGCGGCATCTATATGGTCTCACCCGGCTGCTATTTCGCCAGCGTCAGTGGTTCGATCATCGCCGGCAACAGCGCCAATTATGGTGGTGGAGCCTATGTGGGTGAATGCGGCGCCAGCATCGGCTATTCGACCTTCGTGGACAACACCGCCATTGTCGCCGGCGGACTGATGGTTGCGGGCCCGCCCGGCTCACCGCCGCAGCTGACCAACGTGACGATTACCGGCAACGAGGCGGAAACAGCGGGTGGTCTGCTGGCCGGCGGCATCGTGGCCGACTTCATCACCGTCAGCCACAACGTCGCCACCGGACCCACCGGGCCCGTGGAGCCCGGCGGCATCCAGCTTCAGGGCATTGCGCAACCCGGCGGCGCCGTGCTTGACAGCGCGGTCACCGATGTCACCGTCGAGAACTCCATCTTTTCCGACAACACCGGGCCGTACGGCGCACTTGACCTGGCGATCATCGGCGGCGGCAATCGCTACCTGGACTACTCGCTGATCCAGGCGCCCGCTGCCGGCCTGCCGGCCGGCAGCGGCAATATCACCGGGTACAGCGCCCAGCTCGAAGCGCTGGCCGGAAACGGCGGCCCCACGCCCACCCGGGCGCTGGCGGAGACCTCGCCGGCCATCGATGCCGCCAACCCGGTCACCTCGGTCAGCCACGATCAGCGCACTGCGCCGTTTCCGCGCGCGTTCAACGGCCGGGCCGACATGGGTGCCTACGAATTCTTCATCGACGGCGTTTTCAGCGACCGGTTCGAACAGCCCTGAGCATCGTCAGCGAACCGCCCGGGCCGTTCAGGCGGCCCGGGACCGATCTACCATCAGCCAGATAATCAGCACTATGGCCGGAATGCCCAGGGCCGAGGCGTAGACAAAGAAGACCACGTAGCCGGCCTGGTCGACGATCCAGCCCGAAGGCCCGCCGAGCAGCTTGCCCGGCAGGGTCATGAAGGAGCTGAACAACGCGTACTGGGTCGCCGTGTAGCGTCTTGAGACCAGCGACGACAGCCAGGCGATGAACACCGTCGCCGACAGCCCGTTGGCCAGATTGTCCGCGCCGATGGTCATGACCAGCGCCCAGAGTTGCGGACCGATGGTCGCCAGCCAGGCAAACAGCAGATTGGTCACCGCCACCGCGATGGCAGCCGCCAGCAGCATCGGCATCATCCCGAAACGCGCCACCAGCACACCGCCGATCAGCCCGCCCAGGATGGTCATGGCGATCCCGAATACGTTGGTCACGGTGGCGATCTGGCTGAGGCTGAAGCCCAGGTCCAGATACAGCGGATTGGCCATGGCAGCCATCGAAATGTCGGAGACCTTGAACAGTCCGACCAGGGCCAGGATCGGCAGAGCCAGCCAGCCGTTGCGGCGCAGGAAATCGGTCAGCGGCGCGACCACGGCACCGGTGATCCACGCAACCACATCCTGTGGCCAGCCCGACAGGCGTGAACGCTGCCGGTAGGCCTGGACCAGCGGATCGCGCTCAATATCCAGCCGTTCCAGCGAGGTCGGTTCGGGCGAGGTCAGCACCGCCCCCATACCCACCAGCACCAGTGCACTCATGCACAGGTAGGCCAGGGTCCAGCTGGCAAAATCGGCAATGTAGAGCGCCCCGGCGCCGGTGGCCAGCAGCGCCAGGCGGTAGCCAAGCACGTAGGTTGCCGCGAGCGCAGCCTGGAACTCGTCGGCGTCGGACTCGATGCGGAAGGCGTCGATGGTGATGTCCTGCGTGGCGGCGCAGAAGGCGACCAGCAGCGCCAGCACGGCGATCTGGGCAAGCTGCGAGAGCGGGTCGGTCAGCGCCATACCGGCCAGTCCGCACATGATGCCAAGCTGCGCCAGCAGCATCCATCCGCGGCGCTGGCCGAACGCGCGGGTCAGCAGCGGCAAGCGAATCCGGTCAACCACCGGCGACCACAGGACCTTGATCGAGTAGGTGATGCCGATCCAGGCAAAAAAGCCGATCGCCGTGCGCGACACGCCCTCGTCACGCAACCAGGCGGTCAGGGTTGAAAACACCAGCATGTACGGCAGGCCCGCTGAAAAGCCCAGGGGGAGCATGCGCAGAACGCTTGGCCGCTTGTAGACCGCCCAGGCACGCTGCCAGCGATCGGACCCGGGTTCAGTCGTCATAGTCGATGACCAGCGGCGCATGGTCGGAGAAGTTCTCGCCGGTGTAGATCTCGGCCAACCGGGCGCGACCGGCCAGACCGGCCGTGGCGACCTGGTAGTCGATGCGCCAGCCCACGTTGTTCTCGCGGGCCCGGCCGCGCTGCGACCACCAGGTGTAGCGATCCGGATCGGGGTCGATCGTCCGGAAAACGTCGACCAGGCCGACCGGCCCGAACACCTCGTCGAGCCAGGCGCGCTCTTCGGGCAGAAAACCCGAATTCTTCTGGTTGGCCTTCCAGTTCTTCAAATCGATTTCCCGGTGCGCGATGTTCCAGTCGCCGCAGATCACGTACTCACGATCGTGCCTGGCCAGTTCTTCCAGATGCGGCTGCAGGCGCTCCATACAGCGGTACTTGAACTGCTGGCGCTCCTCTTTCGAGGTGCCCGAAGGCAGGTAGAGAGATACCACGCTCAGACTGGAAAAGTCGGCCTGCAGCCAGCGGCCCTCGCGGTCGAACTCCTCCCAGCCCAGGCCGTAGACAACGCGCACCGGCTGCTGCCGCGAATACAGGGCCACACCGGAGTAACCTTTCTTCCGGGCGTCGTGGTAATAGCAGTGGTAGCCAACCGGAAAGAAGTCGCGACCGAGCAGCTGCCAGTGCTGGGCCTTGGTCTCCTGAATGCAGACCAGATCGGCGTCCTGCCTGCCCAGCCAGTCGAAGAATCCCTTGCGATGGGCAGCGCGAATGCCGTTGGCGTTGAACGTGATGACACGCATGAGTGGCGAGACCTCGACGAGAGCGGCTCATGTTACCGCGCCCTTGCCGTGCCAGACAGCATTTACTAAGGAGCCTCCGAACAACTCTGCGCGGGCGCGACGGATCTTTGCGGGATGACCCGATGTGGCTTCGGCGAGCGTGGTTTGGTCATTCCAAATGAGTGAGCCGAAACGCAGCGGGTCGCCCGCAAAGCCCCGTCCCGCAGGGTTTCGCCGCAAATGCCGCATCTCGCGCGTTGCGCCCCTCGGCCGCAGCTACGGCTACTGTCACTCGAGTCGCACCACACGATCTGCGGCATTTGCGACAGAAACGCGCTCCGCGCAGAGTTGTTCAGAGGCTCCCTGACGGTCTCATAGCTCCGGAAGTCCGCACACCGAGACCCGGCACGGGTCGGGTTGACAAAAGATTAATTCATTCGTACGATTAAGATCGTATATTAACAGGAGCTCCACCCATGACCCGCTTTTCATCTCTCAACGCCCTGATGATCGTCTGCCTGGTGTTCATGCTGGCTGCCTGCGGCGCCCAGCAGACACGGCCGGAAGCCGACTCCGATACGTCCATGCTCAACCCCACCGAGATCTCGATTTCCGAGTATCGGGAATTTCTGACCGAGCTCGATGCGGCCATCACCCAGGGCGAACTGCGCGAATTCAACGATCGCGATCTTGCGGATTTCGCCGAAGTCCGGCAAAGCCTTGATCGCCTGCTGGCGCGCTACGACAGCGTCGAATCGATGAACGGCGATGCCCAGGCACGCCTGTTCAACCTGCACGCCCGTCTCGAGAAAGTGGTGGTCGGGCGTGACGAGACCCAGGTACTGTGTCGTCGCCGGCATAAGGTGGGCACCAACTTCAAGGTCACCGAATGCAAGTCGGTCGACGAATGGCGCTCAGAACAGGAGTGGGCCCAGCGCCACCTGCGCAGCATCATGTACTCCGACGCCGGTCGCAAGGACATTCCCTGACGACAACAAGCCGCTGCCCGGGACTGCCGCCCGGGCAGCGGCGGGTCTGTCGTGCTCCGGAGTCGGTCGAGTCGACTGGCCCGGTGTTCCCGGCGCCGCAACATTCCGGATGCGGGCTGCCCTGACAGGCTAGAATGAGCGGCGAGATGCTCAAGCCCTGGACCGCCCGGTTTCTTGAACTCGCCCATCGCGTCGAAGCCCTGCGCTTCGGCGCGTTCATGCTTAAATCCGGTCGCCAGAGCCCGTATTTTTTCAATGCCGGCCAATTCAGCACCGGTTCGGCCATCGCGACGCTGTCGAGCTGCTATGCCGAAGCCATCCTGGCTGACCCCACCCCCTTCGATATGCTCTATGGCCCGGCCTACAAGGGCATTCCGCTGGTGACCGCCATCGCCGTGAGCTTCGCACGCGACCACGGCATCGACGTGCCGTTTGCCTACAACCGCAAGGAGGCCAAGGATCACGGCGAAGGCGGTCATCTGGTCGGTGCGCCATTGCGCGGACGCGTGCTGATCGTCGACGACGTGATTTCGGCCGGCACCTCGATCCGGGAGTCGATTGACCTGATCGAATCGGGCGGTGCCATAGCCGCCGGCATCGCGATCGCGCTCGATCGCCAGGAACGCGGCCGGGACGAGCGCTCCGCCGCCGACGCAATACGGGCCGACGGTCTGGCCGTCATCAGCATTGCCGCGCTTGACGATCTGGTGACATGGCTCGATGAACGGGGAGCCAACAAGCCGCTGGAGGCCATGATAGGCTATCGAAATCGTTACGGCGCGTGATGGTCATGAAGATTCGCCTGCTGCTTTTACTGATGCTGACCGCTGCCGGTCCCGTTCTGGCACAGTCGGTCTATCGCTGGGTCGACGAGAACGGCGAGACCCATTACGGCCAGTCCGTGCCGCCCGAGTTCGCTGATTACGGCTACGAGCGACTTGGGCCCGACGGCACCGTACGCGAACGCGTCGAGCCTGCCCTGCCGCCAGAGGAGCTGAAGCGTCGCCGGGAGCTGCGGGCCGAGCAGGCGCGTCAGGAGGCCGAGCAGCGCACCCAGCAAACCCGGGACCGCATGCTGCTGGCGACTTACTCCAGTGAACAGGACCTGATCGACACGCTGGAGACACAGATGACCAGCATCAACAGCCAGCGCACCTCCATTCGCATGGCGGTCAACCTGGTCGAGAGCCGCTTCGAATCACTCATTGGCCAGGCGGCCAATCACTCCCGTCAGGGCAACCCGGTTCCGCAGCCGCTGCAGGCGTCCATCAGCGAGACACGTGACGAGCTGCGCCGCCTGCGCAGTGATCTCGACGCGCTCAATCAGCGTGAGGAGCGAACGCGTGAGCGACTGCTGGCCGATCTTGAGCGATACCGGGCGCTGACCGGTAGCGCGGAAGACGGTTGAGGCAGCGCCGGTGTTTACCCGCTGCCCTGCCTGCCAGGCGGTCTACACGCTCAATGCGGGCAGCCTGGCTGAAGCCGCCGGAGTGGTACGCTGCGGCAACTGTGGCAAAACCTTCAATTCACTCTCCGAGCTGTTTGCCGAGCATCCGGATGACAACGATGTGCCGTTGAGCGGCAGCGGCATGCCACCCATGCTCGACAATCCGGAGCTGGTTCAGGCCGAGCTGCCGATGGAGGTCAATCCCTTCGGCCCCGAAGAAGACCTGCCGGCGGGCTTCGAGACCGAAGAACCCGCCACCGGAAGCCGGGCCTGGATGTGGCCTGCTGCTACGGTGGTCTTGCTCATCGTTGCGCTGATCCAGTTCTGGCAGCTATGGCAAACGCCCGGATCCCCGGTGGCGGCCTGGTTGCGCGACGCTCCAGTCGACAGCAGCGCGCTCGACCCCAACGATGCAATCCAGATCCTGTCGCGCGACATGCACCCGCACCCCAGCCTTGACGACGCGGTCATCGTCAGCGCAACGCTGCGCAATCAGACCACCGTCGCGCTGCCGTTTCCAGTCATCGAGCTGCGGTTCTACGATGGCAGCCAGCAGGTGCTTGCCGCCCAGCGCGTTCATCCGGAACAGTACCTGCATAGCACCGACGCAATCGACGACGGCCTCAGGCCCGAGATCATGGTGCCACTGCTGATGGAGTTCGTTATCGGCACCACGCGGCCCTCCGGCTTCCAGATTCGCTTCCTCCCGGCCGGCTGAACAGCCAGGATCGACACCGGACCACCCGGGCAGGGCGACGATTATGCTATGGTTACAGGCCCGCCGTCAGGCTCGCCTGCAACCGTTTTCATCAAGAGGGACTGAGTGTTGTCTGCCACCGCCACGGATCAGGAGATGCGCCTGGCTGATGTCGTTCGCCATGTTGTCAGGCGGTACTTCGACGACATGGGCGAGACTCAGCCGGATAACCTGCATAAGCTGGTCATGAACGAAGTGGAGCGTTCCCTGATCGAGACCGTGCTCGTCCACGCCGACGGCAATCAGTCCCGTGCGGCCGAAATGCTCGGGATTACCCGCACGACGCTGCGCAATCGCGTTCGCCGATACCAGCTGGACTGACCTTGTATGGCCGCAACTCACCGTCGTTGGGCGCTGCTGAGCGTATCCGACAAGCGCGGGCTGGTCGAACTCGCCAACGCCCTGGTTGAGGCCGGCTTCGGCCTGCTCTCGACCGGAGGCAGCGCACGGGCGCTGTGCGAGGCGGGCCTGGCGGTCACCCAGGTCAGCGAGCTGACCGGTTTCCCGGAGATCATGGGCGGCCGGGTCAAGACACTGCACCCGAAGATCCACGGCGGTATTCTTGGCCGGCGCGAAATCGATGCCGAGGTGATGACCGAACACGGTATCGAGCGCATCGATATCGTGGTGGTCAACCTCTACCCGTTCGCCGCGACCGTGGCACGTCCTGACTGCACCCTGGGCGAGGCGGTCGAGAACATCGACATTGGCGGCCCGGCTCTGCTGCGGGCAGCGGCCAAGAACTACCGCGAGGTCTGCGTGCTGTGTGACCCGGGCGATTACCCGTCCCTGATCGACGCGCTGCCGGAACTGCCTGGGGAACCGGCGCGCCGCGAGCTGGCCACGCGTGCCTTTGCACACACCTGCGCCTACGACGGCCAGATCAGCCAGTGGCTCTCGGACCACGACGCCGACAGCGAGCTGCCGGCGAGAATCAACCTCACGCTCGACACCATCCAGTCACTGCGTTACGGGGAAAACCCGCATCAGGCCGCCGGCGTCTACCGGGTCCGCGGCCAGGAGGCCCGTGGCCTGGCCGGCTGCCAGCCGCTGCAGGGAAAACCGCTGAGCTACAACAACCTGCTCGACGCCGACGCCGCCTGGGCCGGCGTGAGAAGCCTGGGCCAATCACCGGCCTGCGTCATCGTCAAACACACCAACCCCTGCGGCGCCGCCTGCGGCCCCACTCTGGTCGAGTCCTGGAAAAAGGCGCTCGCCTGTGATCCGACCTCCGCGTTTGGCGGCATCATCGCGGTCAATCGCGAAGTCGACGCCGAATTGACCGAGGGTCTGCTCGGGCAATTCGTGGAGGTGTTGATCGCGCCGGCAGTCAGTGCCCAGGCGCGCGCACAACTGGCCGCCAAGCCCAACCTGCGCGTCCTGACTCCCGGCGACGCCGCACCGCCGCCGCTTGAGCTGCGCGCCATCGACGGCGGCTGGCTGGTGCAGTCGGCCGACGACTGGCAGACCGTGCCGCGAATGGACGTGGTGACAGAACGTGCGCCCGATCACGCCGAGCTCGATGACCTGCGCTTTGCCTGGTCGGCCGTGCGTCTGGTGCGCTCGAACGCCATTGTCTACGCGCGCGACAGCGCCACGCTCGGTATCGGGGCCGGTCAGATGAGCCGGGTCGATGCGGCTCGTTTTGCCGCGCTCAAGGCCGACGCGGCTGGCCTGTCACTCGACGGCGCGGTCATGGCCTCAGACGCCTTCTTCCCGTTCGCCGACAGCATCGAGGCCGCCGCCGAACGCGGTATCCGCGCGATCATTCAGCCAGGCGGCTCGAAACGCGACAGCGAAGTCATCGACGCCTGCAACCGGCACAATATCGCCATGCTCCTGACCGGCCGGCGCCACTTCAGACACTAGCCCGCATTATTCATGAATCGCCGCGATGATTGCGCAGGGGTTTGTTCGCACAGCGGATTTTCCGACCGAGCGGAATACCAGGCTGTATTTCCGAGGGAGGAAAATCCGCTGTGCGGACAAGGCGCAAGCAAGGGCGCGAGTGAATTCATGAATAATGCGGGCTAGAATCTCCCGACTACAATGATGCCGAACACAAAGCCCGAGTTCAGTCCATGAAAATCCTGGTTGTCGGAAGCGGGGGTCGCGAGCATGCGCTGGCCTGGAAGCTGGCGCAATCGGAGCGGGTCGATGAGGTGATCGTGGCACCCGGCAATGCCGGCACGGCCCGCGAGGCCGGCGTGCGCAATGCCGAGGTTGACGCGGAAGACATTGACGGCTTGCTGATGCTGGCCCGCGAAGAGCGGGTGGCGCTGACCGTCATCGGCCCCGAGGCGCCGCTGGCTGCCGGCATCGTCGATCGCTTTGAGAGCGCCGGCCTGGCCTGCTTCGGACCGCGGCGCGATGCCGCACGGCTGGAGTCATCCAAGGCCTTTGCCAAACAGTTCATGGCGGACCACGGCATCCCGACAGCCGGCTATGCCGTGGTCGAGTCGGTCGAGGAGGGCATGAAGTTCATTCGCGCCAGCGGATTGCCGGTGGTGCTCAAGGCCGACGGGCTCGCGGCCGGAAAGGGCGTGGTCATCGTCGAAGACGAGCAGAGCGCACGCGCAACCCTCCACGACATGCTTTCCGGCGCCGCGTTTGGAGCGGCCGGAAGCCGGGTCGTCATCGAGGAATTCCTGGTCGGGGAAGAAGCCAGCTTCATCGTCGTCGCCAGCGGCACCCAGGTGCTGCCGCTGGTCTCCAGCCAGGACCACAAGCGCCGCGACGACGGCGACCTCGGCCCCAACACGGGCGGCATGGGCGCGTATTCGCCGGCACCGGCGGTCGATGCGCCCATGCACAAGACCATCATGGACGACATCATCAGGCCAACGCTTGCCGGACTGGCCCAGAGCGGCTGTCCGTTTACCGGCTTTCTCTACGCCGGCGTCATGCTGACGGCAACCGGGCCGAAGGTGCTCGAATTCAACGTTCGCTTCGGCGACCCGGAGACCCAACCGATCCTGATGCGGCTTGAATCCGACCTGGCCGGGATCATCGGGCAGGCCCTTGCCGGCCGGCTCGGCGAAATCGAGCTGCGCTGGGACGAGCGCACCGCCCTGGCCGTGGTGATGGCTGCCGGCGGCTATCCCGGCCGCTACGACAAGGGCATGCCGGTCACCGGCCTGGATGGCGACTTTCCCGAGGACGTCAAGGTCTTTCACGCCGGCACCCGGCTCGACGACGAGGGCCGTGTGGTCACCGCCGGCGGGCGCGTCCTGGCATTGTGCGCCCTTGGCGACTCGCCGAAAACCGCTCAGGCGCGCGCCTATCAGTGGATCGCCCAGATCGGCTTCGAGGGCGCGTTCTACCGCACCGACATCGGCTTTAGGGCCATCCAGCGACCGGCCGCCAGCGGCTGAGTACCGCCCGAATCCTTGCCGATCTGTGGTGCACGGCATCGCAGCCAGGCACATCAGCCCGACTAGTCGAGCACAAACTCGATGACCTGTCGGATGCGAACGGGTTCGGGCGGACCGGATTCATCGGGAGAGACCGGCACGAAGCGCCACTGGCTGAAGGCCTGGACCGCTTCAGCATCGAAAACACCCGCGGGCTCGGACTCGAGGACTTCGATGTCGATGACCTGGCCGTGTTCGGTAAGCCTTGCTTCCATTGTCACGTGGCCGGTCACCCCGTCCTCTGCCGCCTGCCTGGGGTAGCGGGGCTGGATTCGAACGACTGGTACAAGGCGATCTCCTTCGAGCGGATCTCGTTGCTGCATCGCCAGTAACTTCGCTTCCGCCTCTGCAGCCTCTGGTGACAGCTGCCCGGATGACCGGTCATAGTGCTCGCGTGCCTGGTTTGGCCCGGCTTGCCGGTCCGGGTTTGCCGCACCGGCGGTTGCAACTGCGACGGTGACTGATACGGTTGCCACGACGACGAGCACGAGGCTGGCCCGCAGCGACCGGGGAAAACAGGGTTTCATTGCCATCATCTTGATGCGCTCCTTGACGAGTGACCGATTTGACCAGCCCAGTGCGGACCCGGACCCGGACCCGCGCACGCCGCAGGCGCCGGCCAGCAGGCCGGCGTAGTGTCGTTTTTGCTTCCGGTCCAGACGGGCAATCACCGCCTCGTCGGCCGCCAGCTCCTGCGCCCTGGTCAGCTCCGTCCAGGCGAAGTGAACCCAGGGAAGAAACCAGAACGTGCAGCGCAGCGCTGATGCCAGAACGCGCCAGAAGGGGTCGCCGTGGCGAATATGGGCAATCTCATGCGCGATGACCTCGTCGGGTACGCGCCCGTCCGCCGGCAAGTAAAGGCGGGGCGGAAAAGCGCCTACAATCATCGCTCCCGGGACAGTGCCCGATAGACGCAGGCCAACCCATGCCGGCAGCCCCTGTCGCGCAAGCCGCCGGCGTTCGTCGTCAACCCGGCCCGGAATCCCGGCACCCGAATCCAGGATCGACTCGAAACGCCGCTGACGCATAACCGCCCACAGGGCAAGCCCGAAGGCGCCAGCCAGCCACACCGTCAAGACCAGGCCCGACGGCCAGGCTGCTGCGCTCGAGTTGACACCGACGCGAAACGTTTCGAGCCGGGCCGACCCGATCAAGCCGGCGCCGGGGAATGGCGCGAGCCCGGTCAGGAAGGACAGTCTGGGCGTCAGCGCAGGCAACACGAGGATCCAGGCTGCATAGCCGGCGCGCGCGCCGACGAATCGCCGCAACAGCGCGCTGCAGGCCCAGGCCATCGGAACGAGCAGCGTGACAAGCAGGCTGGCTCTGGCGAGCCATTCGAGCACGAGTTCACTCATGAGAGTTTCTCCAGCAGCGCGCGAATCTCCTCGCGATCCGTATCACTGAGCTGCTCGGTCCGGGCGAAGGCGGCGACCAGTGGCGCCAGGCGGCCGTCGCAGTGGGTTTTGACCAGACTTTCGGTCTGCCGGTGCAGCCACTGCTGCCGGGACAATCGCGGGGAATAGCAATAGTTTCGCCCGCGCCTGGTGCGCTCGACGGCACGCTTGGCCACCAGACGGTCCAAGAGCGTACGCACCGTCTTGGGACTCCATTGCGTGTCGGGTCTCAGGCGCGCTGCGATCTCACCCGACTCGAGTGGACTGTTGCGCCAAAGAACTTCCATGACCCGGCTTTCTGAAGGACTGATATTCACCTGGTCGCCCACAAATGTAGTCCAGACTAAAGATGACATATGTAGTCCGTCATGTCAACGGCGACCGACCGCAGGAATCGGACCGATGCGCTGCTGCCACCGCGTTTAGAATGAGCGATCTGTCTTGCATCGGCCCGACCCATGGACGTCAGTCACCTGCTCGACGAGCTCAACGATGCCCAGCGCGAGGCGGTCAGCGCCGATGACGGGCACGTTCTGGTGCTGGCCGGGGCGGGTTCGGGCAAGACGCGGGTGCTGGTTCACCGCATCGCCTGGCTCATCCAGGTCCACCACATCAGCCCGATGGGGCTGATGGCCGTCACGTTCACCAACAAGGCCGCCGGGGAGATGCGTGGCCGAATCGGCCGCCTGCTCAACATGCGCCCGGACGGGCTGTGGATCGGCACCTTTCACGGGCTCTGTCACCGCATGCTGCGCATGCACGCTGAGGAGGCCGGTCTGTCCGACACGTTCCAGATTCTCGACAGCGAAGACCAGTACCGGCTGATCCGGCGGGTGATTCGCGACCTGGAACTCGACGAAGGCGAATTCCCGGCGCGCCAGATGCAGGGCTTGATCAATCACCACAAGGACGAAGGGCGCCGTCCCGATGACATCGAACCTTTCGACAACCGGCAGGCGATGGGTCAGGTCACGATCTACCGGCACTACCAGAGCTATTGCCAGCGCGCCGGGCTGGTCGACTTCGCCGAACTGCTGTTGCGCGCGCTCGAACTGCTGCGCGATCATCCGGAGCGGCGACAGCAGTATCAGCAGCGTTTCGGTCATATCCTGATCGACGAATTCCAGGACACGAATCGGCTCCAGTACGCGCTGGTGCGCACTTTGGCAGGCCAGTCCAACCGGTTGTTCGTGGTCGGCGATGATGACCAGTCGATCTATGGCTGGCGCGGCGCGCGGGTTGAAAACGTCAACGATTTTGTTCGCCATTTCGAACCCCGCATCATTCGCCTGGAGCAGAACTACCGCTCGACCGGGACCATTCTCGAGGCGGCCAATGCAGTTATCATGCGCAACGACGATCGCATGGGCAAAGAGCTCTGGACGAAGGGTGAGCGCGGCGAGCCGATACGGGTCTTCTCGGCCTGGAGCGCCGAAGAGGAGGCGGAATTTGTCGTCGCCCGCATTCAAGACTGGCTCGAACAGGACGGATCAGCCGCCGACATCGCTGTGCTGTATCGATCCAACGCCCAGTCGCGCCTGTTCGAGCAGCAGCTGCTGGCCGAGGATATCCCGTACCGGGTCTACGGCGGTCTGCGCTTTTTCGAGCGGGCCGAAATCAAGGACGCGATGGCTTATCTGCGCCTGATCCATAACCGCGATGACGATGCCGCCTTCGAGCGCGTGGTCAATGTTCCGGCGCGTGGCATCGGCGAGCGGACGGTCGCCCTGATTCGCGAGCGTGCCCAGAGCGGCGCCAGCTCGATGTTTCGGGCAGCACGGATGATGGTCGACCAGCGCCTGCTGCCTGCGCGCGCAGGCAGCGCGGTCGGGCACTTCCTGGAGTTGATCGATACCCTCGGCCGCCAGACCGCCGATTCCGGCCTGGGCGAGACCATGGACGCGGTCGTGCGCGCCGCCGAGCTGTCGGCCTGGTATCGCCGGCGCGAAGCCCCGGATCGAGCCGAGGCGCGCGAAGAGAACCTCGAGGAACTGGTGCGCGCCGCCGAGACCTTCAGCCAGTCGCCCGAGGACGAACAGGCCGGGCTCAGTCCGCTGGCCTCTTTTCTGGCCCAGGCGGCCCTCGAAGCCGGTGAGCACCAGGGCGAGCAGTGGCAGGACTGCGTGCAGTTGATGACCCTGCACTCTGCCAAGGGCCTGGAGTTTCCGCTGGTGTTCATGGCGGGCCTCGAGGAAGGGCTTTTCCCGCACCGGAAATCGATCGAGGAGCCCGGTCGTCTGTCCGAAGAACGGCGACTGTGCTACGTCGGAATGACCCGCGCCATGCGGCAACTCTATGTCAGCTATGCCGAATCGCGCCAGCTGCACGGCCAGACCCAGGTGTCCAGGCCGTCACGCTTCGTCGACGAGATTCCCGAGGCACTGTGCCAGATCCTCCGGCCCAATCACCACCGTCCCGGCTCGGGCCCCTGCGCTGCCGTGACAGCCGCGGCGGGCGGCCATCGGCTGGCGCTGGGCGACACGGTTTCCCACGCGCGCTTTGGCACCGGCATCGTGCTTGGTGTCGAGGGCCAGGGCGCCAATGCGCGCGTTCAGGTCAATTTCGAGCAGGCCGGACCGAAGTGGCTGGTGCTGGCCTACGCCAATCTGGAGCCGGCCGAGTGAGGGCACCTGAACCCGTAACGCTCGACCGCGGCCGTATCGCCGCCTGGCGCAGCGGTCGCTCGGGCCCGCGCGTCCTTGCGCTGCACGGCTGGCTCGACAACGCCAACTCCTTCCTGCCACTGGCCGGGATCCTCGATACGATCGAGCTCGTCGCGATCGACTTTCCGGGCCACGGTCGCTCGGCGCCGCGCCCGGACGGAGTGTTCTACAACTTCAATCAGTACGTTTTTGACGTGCTTGCATGGCTCGACGAACTCGCCTGGGACGATGCCCATCTGCTGGCTCATTCAATGGGTGGTGCGGTGGCGACCGTGGTCGCTGCGGCCGCGCCCGATCGCGTGCGATCACTAAGCCTGATAGAAGGACTGGGGCCGCTGTCGGCACCGGCCGAGCGCACTGCGGCCAACTGGCAGCGTGCCGTGCGGCGTGCGCGATTGCGGCCTCGGCGCGTGCATTCCAGCCGCAAGGCGGCCATCGCGGCACGGGCCGAGGGCAGCGATCTCGACCCGGCAGCCGCCGAATTGCTGGCGCAACGTGCCCTGATCGAGGTTGACGGCGGCTGGCAGTGGGGTCACGATCTTCGCCTGACCTGGCCCTCACCGGGCTACTGCACCGAGTCGCAGGTTCTCGACCTGATCGCGGCCATCCGGGCGCCGGTCCTCAACATCCATTCCGACCCGCCCAGCGGCCTGCTGGAACCACGCCTGATGAAGCTCAGGCGAGCCGCGGTGCGCAACGAGCGCTCGCTCGGCTGTCCCGGCGGACATCACCTGCACATGCATCAGGCCGAGCGTATCGCTGCGGCCATCAGGACCCATATCGAAGACCATGACCAGTAATCTCCGAACCCGGCTCCTTCCGGACGAGCGCCTGATCTTTGCGCTTGACGTACCCCGACGCAGAATCCGCACGTCGACTGATCAATACCCTGGGCGAACAGGTCCGCTTCTACAAGCTTGGCCTGGAGCTGTTTCTGAGCGGCGCCTACTTCGAGCTGGCTGACGAACTCAGGGCACGCGGCAAGCGCGTATTCGCCGATTTGAAGCTGTTCGACATCCCGGCCACGGTGGCCCGCGCCACGGCCCAGCTGGCCAGACGCCAGGTCGATTACCTGACCGTTCACGGCAATGACGCCATCCTCGAGGCCGCGCTCGCCGAGCGCGGGGATATGGCAATCCTGGCGGTCACCGTGCTGACCAGCCTGGACCAGGGCGACCTGGATGATCTCGGCTTCGACTGCGATGTCGAACAACTGGTGATATCGCGCGCGCGACGGGCTCTCGCGCTGGGTTGTGCCGGCGTCATCTCCTCCGGGCTGGAAGCGCCAGCGCTGCGCCGCGAGGTCGATCACCGCCTGCTGGTTGTCTGTCCCGGAATCCGCCCGGTCGCCAACCGGGCCGACGAACAGAAGCGTACGCTGAGCGTGCGCGAGGCCTTCGCCGCAGGCGCCGATCAGATCGTCGTTGGCCGACCGATCCGCGATGCCGCCGACCCAGGCGCCGCAGCAGCGGCAATTCAGGATGAAATAAGCTACATTTTCAGTTAGTTATAAAAGTTCATTCAAACTATTGATTAATTGTATCGGGTTAGGTTATGATTTTTATCGAGGGATGCGGATTTGTACGCGACCTCTGCGATCAACAATCAATACAGTCCTCTCCGGTTTGACCGGTTACCGGGCGCACCTTGAAGGTCGCCCGGTTTTTTCATCTGCCGCCGGAACAACAACACGCGGTGGTAAACTCCAATGCCGTTTTCCGGCCGCTGGCACATGACTGAAGCGAGTTCATCAACCCGCTGGCTTGGCGCCATCCATCGTGCCTGGCTCTCGTTGCTGCAGCGCATCCTGCACTGGTGGGTGCGCGCCACGGTGCTGCCCGAGGAACTGTCCGATCTCGCTATCGACCCCGAACGACCGGTGTTCTACGCGCTGGACACCTATGCACTGTCCTCGCTGCTGATTGTCGAGCGGATCTGCCAGCAGCTCGGCTGGCCACGGCCGAGCGCGGCGTTTGAATGGGGCGGCGTGACGCTGCCGCGCAGCTACACCGCCAGCCGTCGGTTCGGCGGCTTCATCATTCGCCGGCCGCAGCGACGGCGCCATCCCGAAATGCTGCGCCAGCTCATCAAGGCGGGCTCGGACGGCGATCTCGACGCGACCCAGATCGTGCCGGTCACCGTGCTGCTCGGGCGTGCGCCGGACAAGGAAGACAGTATTTTCAAGATTCTGTTCTCCGAGAACTGGGGCGTCGGCGGACGCCTGCGCCGTCTGTTCAGCACCCTGGTCAACGGGCGCGCGACGCTGGTCCAGTTCGGCAAGCCGGTTCGCCTGGGTGAACTGCTCCGCGACACAGACAGTCCCTCGCAGGCAGTCGGCCGCGCCAGTCGTCTCCTGCGGGTTCATTTCAAGCGCGTGCGCACCGCAGCCATCGGTCCGGACCGATCGCACCGGCGCACGCTGGTCGAGCGCGTCATCCGCAGCCAGCCCGTGCAGCAGGCCATCGCGGCCAAGGCCCGCCGCGATGACATCAGCGAGGAAAAGGCCGAGCTGATCGCGCGCAAGTACGCGCACGAAATCGCCGCCGACTATTCCTACGCCTTCGTGCGCATCGCCGATCTGCTGCTGACCTGGTTCTGGAGCCGCATCTACCGGGGCGTGGCGGTACACCATTTCAGCGCGTTCCGCGAGCTTGCAGGCGGCCACGAGATCGTCTACGTGCCCTGCCACCGCAGCCACATGGACTACATGCTATTGTCCTACATCCTCTATCACCGGGGATTCGTGCCGCCGCATATTGCCGCCGGCGTCAACCTCAACATGCCGCTGATTGGCCCGCTGCTGCGGCGTGGCGGCGCCTTTTTCCTGCGCCGCTCCTTTCGCTCCCAGCCGCTCTATGCCGCCGTATTCAACCAGTACGTGACCCTGATCCTCGATCGCGGCGTGGCACTGGAGTATTTCATTGAAGGCACGCGATCACGCACGGGTCGCCTGCTGCCGCCACGTGCCGGCATGCTTTCGATCACGGTACGCGCCTTCCTGCGCAATCCCGGCCGGCCCATCCTGTTCCAGCCGGTCTATATCGGCTACGAGCGACTGGCCGAGGGCAACTCGTACATCTCCGAGCTCTCCGGCCGGCAGAAAAAACCCGAATCGCTGTCTGACCTGCGCAACATTATCAACATCCTGCGCAAGAACTACGGCGAGGTCAACGTCAGTTTCGGCGCGCCCATCGAACTCAACGAACTGCTCGACGCACACCATCCCCAGTGGGCCGAGGAATCGGCCAACGGCAACCAGAAACCGCTGTGGCTGAGCCGGCTGATCGATGACCTGGCCGAGCGCATCATGGTCAACATCAACTGTACGGCCGACGTCAATCCGGTCAACCTGCTCGCCACCGCACTCCTGGCCAGCCGCAAGCATGCCCTGGACGAGGACGATCTGGAACGGATGATCGGCTTGCTCAAGGATGTTATCCGCCTGACCGCATACTCCGACCGCATTACCGTCACCCGCATGACCCCCGGCCAGGTGATCGAATACGGCCTCGAACTGGGTATCGTCGAACGCAAACCGCACCGCCTCGGCAGCATCATCTCGACGGACCCGACACGGGCGGTGCTGCTGACCTATTTCCGCAACAACTCCGCCCACCTGCTGGCCATCAGCGCCTGGATTGCCTGCTGCTTTCTCAACACCCAGCGGGTCAAGCGTCGGCGCCTGCTCAATCTCAGCCGGACCGTTTACCCGTTCATTCGGCGCGAGCTGTTTCTGGCCTGGCCGGCCGAGGACATCGACCCGGTCGTCGATCGCTGCATCGAAGCACTGGTCGAGCTCGGGTTGTTGCGGTCGTCCGGTGACGTACTGGCGCGCGCACCGGGTGGCAGCGATGAAAGCTACTACCTGCGCTTGCTCGGGCACTCGCTGCTTCAGACCTTCGAGCGCTACTTCATTACCGTGGCAGTCCTGGTCAAGAACGGTTCCGGCCGCCTGCATCGGCGCCAGCTCGAGCAGTTGTGCATTCTCAGCGCCCAGCGCATCTCGCTGCTGCACGAATTCGAGGCGCCCGAGTTCTACGATCGCACGCTGTTTCGTCAGTTCATCGAATCGCTGTTCGAGACCGGCTTTCTCGGCCGCGACAATGATGGGCTGCTGATGTTCGGCAGCAAGCTGGAAACCTTCGCGCGCGACGCCAAGCTGATCCTGGCCAAGGAAATCCGGCACGCCATCATCCAGGTCACCCCGCAGCTGCTCGAGGTCGACAAGGCTGATGGCAAGCGCTAAACCCGCCTGATTCACCACCCGCTTTACTGCGACACCGCCAGACCGCGCATCTGCGCCGTTTCAGTCGGAAAAGCCACAGATCGCGTGGTGCAAAATGCGTGAGGGGGATACACCAGGTTCAGGCGTCAAGATCCGGTATCAGCTTGCTTTCCCAGTAGGCGATCTGATCGCGCAGCCTGAGCTTGCGTTTTTTCAGGCGCCTGAGCTGAAGCTGGTCCGTGGCCGGATGATCGGCAATCAGCGCTATCGCCTGGTCCAGGTCGCGATGTTCCTGGCGCAAGGCCAGCAGTCGCCTTTCGATCTCGGCAGGATCCGTCGGCATCCCGGCAAGCCTCGCTGTGATTGCTATACAATGCCCGGCCAAAGCTCAACGTCGCCGAGGCCGGATGGCAGCCCGCATACCTTCCTTGACCGCGATCGAAGCACCGCTTTCCGGGGCACGGGCACGCAAGGAGAAATATAACACCAACAAGCTGATCAAGCGCCTCAGGCGCCAGGTCGGCCAGGCAATTGCCGATTTTCAAATGATCGAGCCGGGCGACCGGATCATGGTCTGCCTGTCCGGGGGAAAAGACTCCTACGCCATGCTCGACCTGCTGCTGTGGCTGCAGCAGTCGGCCCCGATCGATTTCGAGCTGGTCGCGGTCAACCTCGACCAGAAACAGCCGGGCTTCCCCAGCCATGTCCTGCCCGAATACCTTGACGGACTGGGCGTGAAGTGGCATGTCATCGAAAAGGACACCTACTCGATCGTTCAGCGCGTCGTGCCCGACGGCAAAACGACCTGCGGGCTGTGCTCGAGGATACGTCGCGGCACACTCTACGAGTTCGCCCGACGACATGGAATGACGCGAATCGCCCTGGGACACCACCTCGACGACATCGTCGAGACCTTCTTCCTCAACCTGTTTCACGGCGCGGCGCTCAAGGCCATGCCGCCGAAGCTGCTCAGCGACGATGGCCAGAACGTGGTCATCCGGCCGCTGGCCTATTGCCAGGAGCGTGATCTGGAGCGCCTGGCCGAGGCACGCGGCTATCCCATCATTCCCTGCAATCTTTGCGGTAGCCAGGCCAATCTGCAGCGCCAGCAGATCAAGCACATGCTGGCCGAATGGGAACAGATCCAGCCCGGTCGCAAAATGTCGATCTTCCGCGCGCTGGGTCGCGTGGCATCGTCGCAGCTGTTTGACCGGGAACTGTTCGATTTCGCCGCACTCAGCAAGCGCTGACCCGCTCGTCCGGAGCGCGACGGCCGGATGCAACGACCGCGCGATAAGTGCGCGGCCAGTGCGCCGGGTCGTCGAGCCAGCGCAAGGCAGGGCCGAGGCATCCTGATCGTCGACAGACAGTGACTTCAGGCACTGGTGCAGTCGGGGCAACCCGGATTAGTCTGATCCGGAACAACCCGGAGAAACATCATGTTCAATCGGCTTTTTTCGGTTTTTCTTATTCTCGGCCTGCTGGCAGCAGGATGCGGAGCGGTCAATCGCTCGGTCAGCATTCCTGACGGCACCGAGCTTGACGATAACGTCACCAATATCAACGGCTCGATCACCATCGGCCGAGACTGCCGGATCAACGGCAAGATTCGCAACGTCAACGGCCAGGTGCGCATCAGCGAGAACGCCCGGGTCGGGCAGGTCAGCAACACCAATGGCTCGATCAGCATTGCCAGCGGCGCCCGGACCGGCGCCATTGGCAATACCAACGGCCGCATTCGACTGGCCGACAGCGTACGGGTCGAGGGCGGCGTCGTCAGCACGAACGGCCCGGTCGAGACCGGTGCCGAGGTGCACGTGGACGGCGACATCCAGACCGCCAACGGCCGTATTCGCACCGGGACGGGGAGCGTGATCACCGGCGAGGTCGAGACGACCAACGGCAGCATCGAACTGGTTGGCACCGAAGCAGCCGGCGTGAGCGGCGCTAATGGCTCGATCGAGCTTCTTGACGGTACGCGTATCGCCGGCGATGTCTACGTGCGTCGCCCGTCGGGCAGCAACTCAAGCAGCAGGCTGCCGCGCGTGGTCATCGGCGCGGATACGGTCGTCGAGGGCACGCTGCAGTTCGAGCGCGACGTCGAGCTCTACATCCACGAAACAGCGCGCACCGGGCAGGTCATCGGCGCCGAGCCGATCAGGTTCAGCGGCGACTCGCCCTGAGCGGTCGATGAATCAGTCGTAAACCTGCCCCTGGTGGCGGATCCATCCGCCACTACCGGGCTGTTCAGGGTCATGGTAAGTGTGTGAAATCACGCCGCCCCGGCCGTTGAACTGGTAGCGCCCCTGAAAAGCGATGGTATCGCCGTCACTGAGCGGAATACGGTCCGACTGGCTCAGCGAGTGACGAATGATCACGGCAAGCTGCTGGTCGCCAACGCGCACGACCATGCGCTGATGTGGCTCACCGGCAATGGTTTCGTCACCGATAGCCTGCGCAACCACGCCGTGACCGCTGACCCAGACGCCCGTGCGGCCCTCCTCGAAAGCGGCGAGCAGCCGGTCATTGGGCGGCAGGTCTTCGCCACCGCCACAGCCGGCCACGCCACAGACCATCAATATGATCAAAACGACGCGAGATGTCGTGACCATAGACTACCCCTTGTTGATTTTCCTGAAGAATAGCAGATTTATCCACAGGAAAAAATCAACGGGCTCAAAGGACTGGTCAGTGCTTGACCGGCCCTTGCTCAGGCCGACAGCCCCGAGGCAGAAAGCTGTGCGCCAGGGGGACAACCCGAAACGACTTGCCTGCACAAGCAGCCAGCCGGTGTCCGGCGGCTGCGCCCTGGCCCGGGCGGTCAGCGCTTGAGCTGTTTGCGCATCCGCTCCAGTGCGGCGAGCTGTGCCATCGCTTCGGCCAGCTGGGCCTGGGCCTGGGCGACTTCCATGTCGGCGGAGCGATCCGACAGCGCGCGTTCGGCCTCTTCCTTGGCCTTGAGCGCGGCGGCTTCGTCCAGGTCGCCGGCGCGCAGGGCGGTGTCGGAAAGCACGGTCACTACGTGCGGCTGGACTTCGAGCAGTCCGCCGGAGATGTAGTAGAACTCCTCGCCGCCTTCGGGCAGCATCACCCGAACCTGGCCGGGCTTGAGCCGGGTCAGCAGCGGGGCATGCCGTGGCGCGATGCCCAGTTCGCCCTCCTCGCCGGTAACCACGACCATGGCGGCCTCGCCCGAGAAGATCTCGGCCTCGGCGCTGACGATGTCGCAGTGAATCGTGGAGGCCATTTATGCTGCCTTCTCGGCCATCTTCTCGCCCTTCTCCACGGCCTCCTCGATGGTGCCGACCATGTAGAAGGCCTGCTCGGGCAGGTGGTCGTACTCGCCGTCGACGATGCCCTTGAAGCCGCGGATCGTGTCCTTGAGCGACACGTAGACGCCCGGCGAGCCGGTGAACACTTCGGCGACGAAGAACGGCTGCGAGAAGAAGCGCTCGACCTTGCGCGCGCGGGCGACGGTCAGTTTGTCCTCTTCGCTCAGCTCGTCCATGCCGAGGATGGCGATGATGTCCTTGAGTTCCTTGTAGCGCTGCAGCGTGCCCTGCACCTTGCGCGCGACGTCGTAGTGTTCCTGGCCGACCACCAGCGGGTCGAGCTGGCGCGAAGTCGAGTCGAGCGGGTCGACGGCCGGGTAGATGCCCAGCTCGGCGATCTGGCGCGACAGCACCACGGTCGCGTCGAGGTGGGCGAAGGTCGTGGCCGGCGACGGGTCGGTGAGGTCATCGGCCGGGACATAGACGGCCTGAATCGAGGTGATCGAGCCGGTCTTGGTCGAGGTGATGCGCTCCTGCAGGGCGCCCATTTCCTCGGCCAGGGTCGGCTGGTAACCCACTGCCGAGGGCATGCGGCCGAGCAGCGCGGAGACCTCGGTGCCGGCCAGGGTGTAGCGGTAGATGTTGTCGATGAACATCAGCACGTCGCGGCCTTCGTCGCGAAAATATTCAGCGATGGTCAGGCCCGACAGGGCCACGCGCAGACGGTTGCCCGGCGGCTCGTTCATCTGACCGAACACCAGCGCAACCTTGTCGAGGACGTTGGAGTCCTTCATCTCGTGGTAGAAGTCGTTGCCCTCGCGGGTGCGCTCACCCACGCCCGCGAACACCGAGTAGCCGGAGTGCTCGATGGCGATGTTGCGGATGAGCTCGAGCATGTTGACCGTCTTGCCCACGCCGGCGCCGCCGAACAGGCCGACCTTGCCGCCCTTGGCGAACGGGCAGATCAGGTCGATGACCTTGATGCCGGTCTCGAGCAGTTCGTTGCTGGCCGCCTGCTCGTCGAAGGCCGGCGCCTGGCGGTGAATCGGCCAGCGCTCGTCTTCGCCGATCTCGCCGGCCTCGTCGATCGGGTTGCCCATCACGTCCATGATCCGGCCCAGGGTCTGCATGCCGACCGGCACGCTGATCGGCTTGCCCGTGTTGGTGACCGGCAGATGACGGGTCAGACCGTCGGTCGAGCCCAGCGCGATGGTGCGCACCACGCCGTCGCCGAGCTGCTGCTGGACTTCCAGCATCAAGTCCTTGCCGTCAACGGTCAGGGCGTCGTAGACGTTGGGCACTTCGCCACGCGGGTACTCCACGTCCACGACGGCGCCGATAATCTGAACAATCTTTCCGGAACTCATGCTTCAACCTCAGTGTTTGGATGGCTGCGCCCGTTTTGAACCCAGCCGCATTTTCAATTTATCTCAAGTGCCTGGCGCGCGGTCAGACCGCGGCGGCACCGCCGACAATCTCTGAAATCTCCTGCGTGATCGAGGCCTGCCGCGCCTTGTTGTAGGCCAGCTGCAAATCGTCGATCAGGTCGCTGGCGTTGTCCGACGCGCTTTTCATGGCGACCATGCGCGCGGCCTGTTCGCTGGCCACGTTCTCCAGCGCCGCCTGGTAGACCAGCGACTCGACGTAGCGCGTGAGCACGTCATCGAGCAGCTGTTCGGCATCGGGCTCGTAGAGGTAGTCCCAGTACTTCAACATGGGCTCGTCCTCGGTCGGCGGCAGCGGCAGCACCGGCTCGGCCACGGACTTCTGGGTCATCGTGTTAATGAACTGGTTGTAGCACAGGTAGACGCGATCGATCTCGCCTTCCCGGTAGCCGTCAAGCACCACCTTGATCGAGCCGATCAGGTCCTCGAGCCGCGGCCGCTCGCCCAGGTCCTGGGTGGCCGCCGAAACGTCCACCTTCAGGCGCCGGAAGAACTGCGCCGCCTTGCGACCGATCAGCACCGTGGTGACGCCCACGTCCTGCTCCTGCCACTGGCGGAACTCGCCCAGCAGGGTGCGGAACAGGTTGTTGTTCAGGCCGCCGCACAGGCCACGGTCGGTCGCGATCACCACATAGGCCACACGCTTGATGTTTTCTCGCTCGACCGTGAAGGGGTGGCGGTACTCGGGGTTGGCATGGGCCAGGTGGCCGATGACCTGGCGCATCATGCGCGCGTAGGGCCGCGAGGCCTCCATGCGATCGGTGGCCTTGCGGATCTTGCTGGCCGAGACCATCTCGAGCGCACGGGTGACCTTGCGCGTGTTCTTGACGCTCTTGATCTGGCCGACGATTTCTCTTGATCCGCTCATATGACTCTCAGTGTCCTGTTGGCTCTTTGAAGCCGCTTACCAGCTGCCCGTCTTCTTGAACTCGTCGCAGGCGGCCTTGAGCTCGTCCTTGAGCTCGTCGTTCCAGTCGCCCTTGTCGTTGATCCTGTTCATCAGGTCTGCGTGGCTGCTGTTCATGTAGTCGCGCAGCGCGGCCTCGAAGTCCGTGACCTTGTTCAGCGGCAGATCATCGAGATAGCCCTCGTTGCCGGCAAACAGGCTGACCGCCATTTCGGCCACCGACAGCGGCGTGTACTGCGGCTGCTTCATCAGCTCGGTGATGCGCTGGCCGCGCTCGAGCTGCTTGCGGGTCGACTCGTCGAGATCGGAGGCGAACTGCGAGAAGGCCGCCAGCTCGCGATACTGGGCCAGCGCCAGGCGCACACCGCCGCCGAGCTTCTTGATGACTTTGGTCTGGGCCGAGCCACCAACGCGCGAGACCGACAGGCCGGCGTTGATGGCCGGACGGATGCCGGCGTTGAACAAGTCGGTCTCCAAAAAGATCTGGCCGTCGGTAATCGAGATGACGTTGGTCGGCACGAACGCGGACACATCGCCGGCCTGGGTCTCGATGATCGGCAGGGCGGTCAGGGAACCGGTCTTGCCCTTGACCTCGCCGTTGGTCTTCTTCTCGACGAAATCGGCGTTCACGCGCGAGGCGCGCTCGAGCAGACGCGAATGGAGATAGAAAACGTCGCCCGGGTAGGCTTCACGGCCCGGCGGACGACGCAACAGCAGGGAAACCTGGCGATAGGCCCAGGCCTGCTTGGTCAGGTCGTCGTAGACGATCAGGGCGTCTTCGCCGCGATCCCGGAAGTACTCGCCCATAGCGCAGCCGGCATAGGGGGCGATGTACTGCAGCGCGGCCGAGTCGGACGCGTTGGCGGCCACCACGATGGTGTGTTCCATCGCGCCGTGTTCTTCGAGCTTGCGTACCACGGCGGCCACCGAGGACGCCTTCTGACCAATGGCAACGTACACGCACTTGATGCCCTTGCCCTTCTGGTTGATGATCGCGTCGATCGCCACGGCCGTCTTGCCGGTCTGGCGGTCACCGATGATCAGCTCGCGCTGACCGCGGCCGATCGGCACCATCGAATCGATCGACTTCAGTCCGGTCTGGACCGGCTGGTCGACGCTCTGGCGGGCGATCACGCCCGGCGCGATCTTCTCGATCGGCTCGCTGTGGTCGGTGTCGATCGGGCCGTTGCCGTCGATCGGGTTGCCCAGCGAGTCCACCACGCGGCCGAGCAGGGCTTCGCCCACCGGCACTTCGAGGATGCGTCCGGTGCAGCGGACCGTGTCGCCTTCGTTGATGTGGGTGTAGTTGCCCATCACGACGGCGCCGACCGAATCGCGCTCGAGATTGAGCGCCAGGCCATAGGTGTCGCCCGGAAACTCGATCATCTCGCCCTGCATGGCGTCGTCCAGGCCGTGCAGGCGGCAGATGCCGTCGGACACGCTCACCACCGTACCTTCGGTGCGCGCTTCGGAGGAGACTTCGAACTGCTCGACGCGCTTGCGAATCAGTTCGGAAATTTCAGTCGGGTTTAGGGTCTGCTGCATTTTTTGCAATCCTTGAACATTCAATTCATTCCGGTCACCGACCCGTCAGGCGGTCGCGACCGATTCGTTTCAGGCGTTGATTCGCCGGCCCAGCTGCTCGAGACGGCCGCGTACGCTGCCGTCGATCACCTTGTCGCCGGCACGGATGACCGCGCCGCCGATCAGGGACTCGTCGACTTCGACATGCAACTCCACCTCTCGTCCGAATCGCGCCTTGAGGCGCTCCGCGAGCTTGTCCGATTCCGGGCAGTCCATCGGCCTGGCCGAAAATACCTCGACCTTGATGCGATGCTCGGACTCGCGCCGGTACTGCTCGTACTGCGAGGCGATATCAGGCATCAACTCGAGGCGGCCGTTGGCGATGACCACCTTCAGAAAGTTGATAAACGACTCGTCAAACTTGTCCTGGCCGACGCTGGAGATCAGTTCCAGGAGTCGTTCGCCACCGACTCGCGGGTCACCGGAGAGGTAGTGGAGTTCGTCCGTACCGGCAATCTCGGAGGCCAACGCAAGCGCTTCGCTCCAGCGATCAATCGCATTGGCATTGCGCGCCGCCTCGAAGGCGGCACGGGCATAGGGCCGGGCGAGTGTCGTCCGATTGAGCATGAATTACAGCTCCGCGGCCAGCTTGTCGAGCATCTCGCGATGCTGTTTGTCGTCAATCTCTTTCTCGATGACGCGGCCAGCGCCGGCCATGGCCAGCTCGGCGACGCGCTCGCGCAGCGCTTCCCGGGCCTGGTTGGTCGCCTGGCGAATTTCCGCCTCGGCCGCCTGCACCTGCCGATCGCGCTCGGCAATGGCATCCTGCTTGGCCTGTTCGATGAGCTGATTACCGCGCTGACTGGCCTGTTCGATGACTTCGCCTGCTTTACGGCGCGCCTCGCGAATGATCTGCTCGGCCTCAGCGTTGGCCTTGTCCAGCGCCTGCTCGGCTTCTTCAGAATGCGCCAGACCCTCGGCGATCTTGCGCCGGCGCTCTTCCATGGCCTGAGTCAGCGGCGGCCAGACGTACTTCATCGTGACCAGCACCAGCACCAGGAAGGTGCCGGCCTGGCCGATCAGGGTGCCTAGCGAGACATCCATAGCGTTCCCCTGCAGTTATCCGCGATTGGTTTGAGGTCGATGGTCACTCGCGCCGATCAGCTGCCCAGGGCAGCCAGCAGCGGGTTGGCGAACAGCAGCAGGGCGGCAAACGCCACACCGATGATCGACAGGGCGTCGAGCAGACCGGCGATGATGAACATGCGCACCTGCAGCATACCGGCCAGCTCCGGCTGGCGGCTGGCGCCTTCGAGAAACTTGCCGCCAAGCAGGCCGAAGCCGATACCGGTACCAAGGGCGGCAAAGGCAAAGATCAGACCGACGGCAATGGCGGTGCTGGCCTGGATTTGTGCAATTACTTCCACTTTCGTTCTCCTGGTTTAGTGCTGTTTGAGCTTGGGTTGCGTAATGATCGAATCAGTGTTCTTCATACGCCAGCGACAGATAGACAATCGTCAGCGTCATGAAAATGAAGGCCTGCAGCGGCACCACGAGAATGTGGAACACTGCCCAGGCGCCGCCGGGGATAAACTGGATCCACCACGGCAGCATGGCAATCAGGATGAAGATCAGCTCGGCGGCATACAGGTTGCCGAACAGTCGCAGCGCCAGAGAAACCGGCTTGGCGATCAGCTCGACGAGGTTGAGCAGGATGTTGGCCGGCCACAGCAGCGGGTTCTTGCCGAAGGGATGGAACAACATTTCCTTGCCGAAGCCGGCCAGGCCCTTGCCCTTGACCGAGTAAATCAGGATCAGCGCCAGTACCGACAGCGACAGGGCGAACGGCGCGTTGACGTCGGCCGACGGCACCACGCGCAGGTAATCCAGTCCCATCGTGCTCGCGAGCAACGGCAGGTAGTCGACCGGGATCAGGTCCATGACGTTCCACAGGAACACCCACACGAAGATCGTCAGCGCCAGCGGGGCGACGAACTGGCGCGGGCCGTGGAAGCTTTCCTTGACCGAGTTGTCGACGAAATCGACCAGCACCTCGACGAAATTCTGCAGCTTGCCTGGCACGCCGGCCGTGGCCCGGCGGGCAGCCAGCCACATGAACAACAGCATGGCGGCGCCCAGAACCACCGAGAAGAACAGCGTGTCGACGTGGAAAGTCCACAGCCCCTCGCCCACCTTGAGATGCTCGAGGTGGTGCGAAACGTATTCGGTCGGCGAAGTTCCGGCTGCTGCGACTGCAAAACTCACGATCAGGTCGTCCTTGCTCTCAAATCATCACTCAGGCTGTGCGCCCCAGGCGCAGCAGCGCAATCCAGTAAGCCAGCACGGTGGCCACGTATCCAGTCAGTATCGGCACAAAGTAGCCGGCGAACCACTTGGCGACGACGATGAACAGCACCGCCGCCAGCACCAGCTTGAGCGCCATGGCACGATAGAACGCTGCCATCATCCGCGACGGCTCGGCACTGCTCGAGCCCGCACCGGCCCGTAGCGCACTGACTGCTGTCAGCATCACGCCGATGCCACCGCCGACCAGTACGGCCAGTCCCTGCTCGACGCTGACCAGCAGGCCGAAGATGAGCGCGCCGATCACGCTGAGCATCGCCTGCACGCGGAGCAGCCAGGCCACGGTGTGGGCAAATCTCTCCTGCACCAGTCCGGTCCTTTGCCACATTCAACCGGCTCCGCCGACGCGTCTCCGGACCCACCCACGATCGTCACTTCGGCAAAAAAGCCACCGCCGATGCCCGAAGCATCACCGGTGGCCACAAATCCTGTCGATTATAGCAGGGTCAGAAAGCAGGCGGCAAGCCAATTGCCGGCCGCAGGTGAGGCTCAGAGCCCCTGGATGATCTCGAGGGTGAGGGGAAACCCGGCCTGCGGCTCTGTCAGTTCGGCCTCAATCGTGATCCGCTCACCATCACGCATCACCTCCAGGCTCGCCGTCTCACCGCTGCGGCCCAGCAACGCCAGGGCGATGTCAACCGGCCTCGAAACCGCCTCGCCGTCAATGCTGAGCACGACATCGCCATCTTCGAGGCCGAGCTCGTTACCGGAATCGATCCGCAGCACCACCACGCCATCGGCCGTGCCGAAGTAGCGCTCGAGACCGGCATGATTGCTAATCATGTCGCTGTGGCCGACCCGTCCGGGCAGGCCCGGGGGCAGCGGTGGCTTGGGAATGAAATCACCCTGTCTTTCGAGCACCCACACTTCCCGATCCATCTGTGGCGCGCCCGGCGCTGCCGGGCGGGGCGGGCCTTTGATGTCATGCGTGAGTACGCGGATATCACGGGCAGCAGAGGAGACCGTGACGTCCAGGCTGATGCGTTCGCCATCGCGCTCGATCTCGACCGGAACGGTGTCGCCGGCCTCGACGCCTTCCATCGGTTCACGCAAGCTGTCGGGCCGCGATGCATCGACCTCCTGGCCATTGATGGCGATCAGCCGGTCACCGGACCGGATACCGGCCTTGTCGGCGCCGCTGCCGGGCGTGACCGCGACGATTTGATTGGCATCGGCCTCACCACCCAGCAGCACGCCCAGGCGAGCCCGCCCCATGCCCAGACCCCGGACGACCCGGCGATGGATATGCTCTTCCAGTCTGGCCAGTTCGCCTTCCATGTCGTCGAGCGCTCTGAGCCGCTCGACGCGGATATCAATGGCTTCCGTGTCGGCCAGTTTGCGCTGGAGATGTGCCAGTTTCCGGGCGGCCTCGGCCACGTCGCGCCGGGCCTGCTCAAGCTCGGCCCTCAGGTCCTCTTGCTCGGCGGCTTGCTCGGGGGTCGTGGCGGCGTCGGCGTCGACCTGTGCCATCAGCATGGCCGGCGAGACCAGCATCAAGAACGTCAGGGCAATCAGTCGTTTCTGCATTGTCAGTACTCCTGTGGAAGTGGATTTAGGTTCAGATTCTGGCCAGCAGCATGTCGTGTCGCCAGCCGCCGTCGGCGTAGCGCTGATTGAGTTCGGCCAGCAGTTCAATGCGCTGCCGCCACAATTCAGGGTCGGTCGGGGCATGCGCCAGCTGTTCGTCCAGCCAGGCCAGCTCGGCCTCCAGCCAGAGCAGCGACTCGAGTTCGGTACCGTCGACCACGCTCCGGCGCTGATCGGACAGGCGGGCTTCTAGCCAGGCCGAGGTGGCCTGCAATTGGGCCAGCGTTACCTTGCTCGACCCCGTCGCAGCCTGCTGCACGCCGGCCGGGGGCGCCGGCAAACCGACAAACACGCTTGCCAGAACGATCACGGAAATGGCTGCGGCCAGCGCCGAGAGGCGCCGGACCAGGCGTCGTTTCCCGCGCCGGTCCAACTCGTCGGCAATAGCCGGCCAGAGGTCGTCAGGCGGACCGGATCGCTCCAGCCGGGTCAAATCAATGGGTTCATCCATGTTCCATGCTCCTGGCCGACTCCTCGCCAGCCGCTAATCGATTCCTGAGCTTCTCGCGCGCACGCGCCAACCTCGACTTCGACCAGGACACGGTCTGCCCGGCCAGCTCGGCGATCTCGGCGTGCTTCATGCCTTCGGCGTCGTGCAGCCAGACGACCTGGCGGTCGCGCGGATCGAGCATCCCGAAGGCCCGTTCCAGATCGAGGACCGAGTCGTGATCCCGGGACACCGAGGCCTCCTCGACCTGCGGCTGCTCACCGGCCTGCCGGCGATGCTGGTCCATGACCTGGTTGACCAGGATGCGGCGAAACCAGAAACCGAACTGCTCGGCCTGCCTGAGCTGGCCGACACGCTCGAAGGCCAGCACGAAAGCCTGCTGGACCGCATCCCAGGCGCGCGCCTCGCAGCCGCTGAGTCGAACCGCCAGGGTCCAGGCCGGCTGCGAGTACTGGCGGTAGACACGCTCCTGCGTGCGACGACAGCGCCGCTTGAGCGCCGCCAGGGCCAGGTCGTCGATGGGGCTGGAGAGGCTCATGTCGGTCTATAGACGTCCCGGCGGTCGAAAAGGTCGCAGCCGACGGGCAGTAACGCCGGGGAAGCCACCTGAAGAAGTAAAGCCTGCTTGACATAAAGTAAAGTCAGCATTACATTAAGTAAAGCATACTTTACATCAACGAACCTTTTCGGGTTCATGCAATGGAGCAAACCATGCCTTCGATGTCGTTTCAGGAAAAGAGCGCCTGGGGCACCCTGGCCAGCCTGCTGGTGATCGGCGCGCTGTATTTTTCTTCCGTGATCAATCTGTGGCGCGCCGAGCAGCTGCACATGGCCTCACTGTTCGGGCTGGCGGTGGGCTTCACCGTCCTGCTGACCGTCGTGCTGGTGGGCTTTCACCTCATCGTCGCGGCCATCTCGGGAGGCAGGGCCGCGGACGAAGACGAGCGAGATCGCCTGATCGCCTGGCGGGCCGGCCACATCAGCGGCATCGTGCTCGGTGTCGCCGTGGTCTCGGTCGTGTTCATGATCATTGGCGGCGGCATGGTCGGGGACCCGCTCTGGCAGGCGCCGGTGATCATTGCCAACGGCCTGATGGCCGCGGTGTTCCTGTCGACCGTGGTCGAGCTGGCGCTCACCGTCTGGTTCCACCGGCGGGGCATCTGACGTGGCCGGAAGCATTACCAACCGGGTGCGCGAACTGCGCCAGCGCGGGGAAGGCATGACGCAGCAGCAGCTGGCCGAGGCGGTCGGCGTCTCGCGCCAGACCATCATCGCCATCGAGTCCGGGCGCTACAACCCGTCGCTGGAAGTGGCGCTGAAGATCGCTCGCATCTTCGGCCAGCCGGTCGAATCGGCGTTCTGGCTGACCGGTGAGGCCTGACAGGCGTGTGCCGAACTCATCGCCGCCGGTGCTGCACGCACCAGATCGGGCGCGATGCCGGTTCACGGCGGCGCCGGGACCAAGGAACCGCGTCTTGTCCGGTCGCGGCGACCGATGTCAGCGCGTTCGACCAGCGACCGATACGGCACCCTGAGCAGCACCTGTTCGTAGAAAGTCAGATTGAAACCGTGCGAACCCGGCTCCGCATCCAGCACGCCAGCGTTCCAGATTGCTGCCACGGCCTGATCCCACAGCGGATGCGGATCATCCTCATATTGAGCGATTCGATGGATCGCCATCAGCAGGGAGAACGGAATGTCACTCCAGGCAACGCGCTGTCCGACCGGAATCCCCAGCTCGACGAATTCCGCAGCCAGGTTGTCGATCATGGCCACGGCGTAGGGCCGGTAGCGCGCCGCAAGTCGCCGATTGCCGCGATCCCGCAGGGCGGTGTAGGCAGCAACCATTGCCCAGGCGTTCATGCTGTGATACCAGGGCAGCGCATTGTGCCCGTCCCACATCCGGCCAGGCCGGCGAGCAACCGCCGCCAGGTCGGCAAAGCGCATGCCGTCCGTTCCGTCAACGACGCCATCGCCGTCCTGATCCATCAACACACCCGGGACAAGGTTTCGCTCCAGCCGGTCAACCATTGCCTCGCGAAATTCCGCGCGGCCGGTCCATTCGTACAGTTGGGCCAGCAACCAGATGGTCTTGGCCGTGTAGTTGTGGTTGGCCGACAGCGGCTGGGAGGCGGCCCAATCGCCGGCCAGCAGAGCGGATTCGGCGTAGGCCAGCGCGCGGACCGTGTCATCGACCCGCACTGCGGCCTCGATCATCATGCTGCCGACCCATCCGGTATCAAATGCTGAACCGCCGATATCGCCGCGAACGGCGACTGCACCGTCGGCGTCAATCCAGACATGATCTCGAACCGCGAAGCGCAACCCGGCGAAGCGCCCGCCGTCATAGCGCGGACAGCTATTCGGAAACCCGGCACACATCTGTTCGGTGATTTCACCGGCCACGCCGGTCAGCTCGCACCTGTAGTCGCCTTCAGAGAAGTAGTAGCCATAGACGCCTGCATCAGCAACCAGGGGTTCAGGCGCATGCTCGGGCGTGTACTGCTGATCGCGATAGAAATCGGCAATACGTATCAGACTTGCCGTTTCCTCCGGACTTGGCGCATGCTGCGCCCCGGCTTGCCATGCCGCCAGTGCAATCGGCGCCAGCGCCCGTCCGGGCAACGGACAACCCGGCGCCAGATCGGGCAGCCGGGTTTGGTATTGCGCATACCATACGGCGCCAATGTCGGCAGCATCGGGTGGACGAACATTCGGCCGGGAACGGGCCTGGGCGTAGGCGATTTCCGGGCACCCTACACGTTGGCCGCGGGCACGCTTGGCGGTATCGATCGCATGCTGAACACGATCTCGATCACCACTGAGCATGGCCCCCTGAATGGCCACGCGCCCGGCAGTGGACCCGTAAGGGTCGCCGCACGGCGGCTCGGGGGCCGGCCCGCCCAGACAGTAGACTGGCAGCAGGACCAGAGCCCACAATACTTGTCCATGCAGGCAATCTCGACACCAGCAGCGACGGACACATCCAATCATGATCAACTCATTCCGGGTGGGGTCAGATTTGGGTGACCGCTGACCATGATCGATAGGACAGCGCCGGCAACACCGGCCAGCACGGATTCAGTCATCGCTCACGTTGTCCTATCGTCGACGAGGCCGCAGCACTCATGAACATGGACCCAAAGCAGGGCGCCGAGCCCGATGAGATTCGTGCGCTGCTGAACAGCCATCACCAAGACGCCATGCACTGGGCGCTGGCATGCTGTCACTGGAACCGGGACGAGGCCGAGGACGTGCTGCATACGGCTTATGAACGTGTACTCAACGGCAAGGCGCGTTTCAACGGGCAGAGCACTTTTCGCACCTGGCTGTTCGGTGTCATCCGGAACTGCGCCAACGAGTCATTGCGCAGGCTCAAGCGCTGGGTCCTGAATCCGGCAAACCGGACGCCAGACGTTTCCGATCACCCCGACGCCGAGCTCGCAACCCGGCAGGCAGCGCGATTGGTCCGCCAGTCGCTGTGGCAATTGTCGGCAAGGCAGCGCGAATGCCTGACCCTGGTTTTTTACTGCGACATGACCATCGCGCAGGCTGCCGCTGTCATGCAGCTGCCGGTTGGCACCGCGCGGACGCACTACGCACGCGGAAAACAAAAGCTCGCCCGTCTGCTCAAAGGCTACGCCGATGGATGACAACAGCCGGATGATCAAACGCCATTTTCAGGCACTTCGAACCAACACCGACCACCTGGTGGCGCCGCTGGAGCGCGTGCTGACACCGCAGTCAATGCCGCAGCATCGCCGGGCCTGGCGTCTGAGCTGGTCCACGGCAGCGGCCATGGCGCTCGCGGCAATCGCCTGGCTGGCCACCACCGGGCCCGAGCCGTTGCGACTTGAAACCGGCCCGTTTTCCGGCCCGACCGATTTTCTGCTGGCCGATGCCCGACGAGACGATCTGTCGCGCACACCGTCTATTCATACTGTCAATACGGAGAAAACAGTCCATGACCAGCCCGACCTCTGACGACGGGCCTCGGCTCGCCCGCCGTGCCCGTCTCCTCTCGGCCCTGCCGCTGCTGCTGTTGCTGTCAGTGACGCAGCCCGCTCAATCGTCCAGTCTCGAAATGGCGCTCAGGATGCACATGGCTGCGCCGGAGACCGTCGTCCGGAAAGCGGACGCCATCGATCTGTCCCCGGCACATCAAACCCGTTTGCGCGAAATCGTGCGCCGCTCCCGCGCAGACATCACCGACCTGGAGCTGGACCTGATCGCCGCCCAGGAACGGCTGATCGAGACGATCCGGTCCGGCCTGTCAGACGAAGCAGCGATTCTTGAGCATTTCGACCGGGTCCTGTCACTGGAAAGCCGCATCAAGCATCGACACTTCGCAATGTGGCTTCGGGTCAACCAACTGCTTACCGACAAACAGCGCCAGCAGCTGCTCGAAGCCGTTGACTGAGCGGCCGCAACGAACCACTCGGCGAAGCGCCGGCTGAACCGGCCAGCGGTGGGACGGTGTCACTGTGTATCAGTCGTGCCGGCGGGGCGCAGCGGCTTACCGCCGAAACCGTTCCAGCAGGCCGTCGAGTTCGTCGAGACTGGTGTAGCGGATGGTGACCTGGCCCTTGCCCGAGCTCAAGTGCTTGACGCTGACCGGCGCACAGAGGGTTTCGGTCAGCTCCTGTTCCAGGCGTTCGATATCGGCCGACTTGCGCTCGGGCTTCGATTTCTTCGCCTCGGGCTGGCCTTCGCGCATGCGCCGCACCAGGGCCTCGGTCTGGCGTACCGACAGGTCTTTGTCGACCACCTCGCGCGCCGCGCGGATCTGGTCGGCGCGCTCCAGGGTGAGCAGGGCACGCGCATGTCCCATATCGAGCTCACGTCGGTCGACCAGCTCGCGAACCTCCGGCGCCAGCTCCAGCAACCGAAGCAGGTTGGTCACCGCCGCACGGGAGCGGCCGACTGAACGCGCCGCCTGTTCATGGGTCAGTTCGAACTCGTCGATCAGGCGGCGGATCGCACCGGCTTCTTCGAGCGGATTGAGATCCTCGCGCTGGATGTTTTCGATGAGCGCCAGCGCCAGCGTGGCCTCGTCGGCGATCTCACGCACCAGCGCGGGAATGGTGTTCAGTCCGGCCATGCGCGAAGCGCGCCAGCGCCGTTCTCCCGCGATCAGTTCAAAGCGGCCAGGCTGGGCCAACGGACGAACGACGACCGGCTGGACCAGCCCCTGCACCCGGATCGAGTCGGCCAGCTCCTGCAGCCGGTCCGGGTCCATGGCAGACCGGGGCTGGTAGCGCCCCGGCTCGATGACGTCGAGAGACAGCTCCCTGAGCCCCTCAAGCTGGCCGTCCAGGCTGGCACTCTCGGCCGCAGCGCGGGTCTTGCCAAGCAGGGAGTCCAACCCGCGACCGAGCGGTTTTTTCTTGCGCGAGGCAGCCATGGTCACTGCACCCCCTGGCGCCGCAGGTATTCGCCGGCCAGGCCCAGGTAGGCGATGGCGCCGCGCGAGTCGGGGTCGTACTGGATGACCGACTGACCATAGCTCGGCGCCTCGGCCACGCGCACGTTTCGCGGCACCACCGTCTCGTAGAGCTTGCTGCCGAAATGCTCGTGCAGCTGACGCGAGACTGCGCCGGAGAGATTGTTGCGAACGTCGTACATGGTGCGTACCAGCCCCTCGATTTCCAGTCCCGGGTTGACCGAACCCTGAATCTGCTCGATGGTGTTGAGCAGCGCGGTCAGCCCTTCCAGCGCATAGTACTCGCACTGCATCGGGATGAGCACCCGGTCGGCCGCCGTCAGCGCGTTGAGCGTAAGCACGTTGAGGGCTGGCGGGCAGTCGATGATGACGTGGTGGTAGCGGCCGGCCTCGCCGGCCAGCGCCTCGCGCAGAACGCCCGCCCGATCCTCGCGCTCCATCAGCGCCACTTCGGCAGCGGTCAGGTCGCCGTTGGCCGGCACCAGATCGAAACCCATGGCGGGCACCGGCACGATCGCCTCGGCCAGGCGACAGTCTCCCAGCAGCACGTCACACAGGGTGTCATCCTGTTCACCCAGCTCGATGCCGGAACCGGTGGTGGCGTTGCCCTGCGGATCGATATCGATCAGCAGCACCCGCCGTTTGAGTTCGGCCAGGCCAGCGGCCAGATTAAGTGCCGTGGTGGTCTTGCCCACGCCGCCCTTCTGATTGGTCACGGCCACGATACGGGCCCGTTTTTCGGTCATGATTGGTCCACGATGATCAAGCTGCGGGCGCCACCCGCGCCGGGAACGTCCAGTTCAATAGGCTCGACATTGTACGCGTTGGACAGGGCCTGGCACTCGGCAAACGGCAATCGACCCTTCATCGCCAACAGGGTTGCGCCAGCATCAAGCAGATGGCCAAGCTGGTCAACCAGGCGCGGCAGCGGCGCCAGCGCACGGGCCACCACGCAGTCTGGCGGCGGCTCCAGCGACAGTGTTTCCAGTCTTGCCTGGATCGGTTCGATGTTATTCAGCCGCAATTCCCGGCGCACCTGGTTGAGAAAGCGGATCTTCTTGCCGCTGCTGTCGACCAGCACGAAATGCCGTTGCGGACAGGCAATGGCCAGCGGCACTCCCGGCAGGCCGGCACCAGTCCCGGCATCCAGCACACGGCTGCCGCGAAGCCACGGCAGGATGCTCAGGCTGTCGAGCAAATGGCGATCAACCATCATCGGCAGCGCGCTGACCGCGGTCAGATTATAGGCCCGGTTCCAGCGCGCAAGCAGAGCCAGGTAGTCGAGCAGATGCTTGTGCTGGGCCGTCTCCAGCATCACCCCGAGAACGGCCAGACCGCGCCTGAGCCGCGCATCGAGCTCGATGGAACTCACGATTTGGCGCTCTTCCCGGTCTCGTCGGACAAGGCCGGCCCGGTGCCGGGCAGATTGGGCGGCGGCAGCTCGCGGTGGTGGTGACAGGCCACCCGGTGCCCGCCCTCGAGGGTCTCGAGCTCAGGCACCTCATCGCTGCAGCGCTGGGTGGCGTAGGGACAGCGGGTGCGAAACACGCAGCCGGAAGGCGGATCGAGTGGCGAGGGGATGTCGCCGGCAAGCGCGCGCCGGGCGCGCGCGCGCTCGGCCACCGGATCGGGAATCGGCACCGACTCGATCAGCGCCCGGGTGTAGGGGTGGCGCGGCTCATGGTAAATCTGCTCGCGATCCGCCAGCTCCATCACCTTGCCCATGTACATCACCAGCACCCGGTCGGAAACGTGGCGCACGATGGACAGATCATGAGCAATGAAGATCAGCGACAGCTGAAGCTTCTTCTGAAGGTCTTTGAGCAGGTTGACGATCTGGGCCTGTATCGACACATCCAGTGCGCTGACCGGTTCGTCGCAGACCACCAGACGGGGGTTGACCACCAGCGCCCGGGCGATGCCAACGCGCTGGCACTGGCCGCCGGAAAACTCGTGCGGGTAGCGGTTGATCTGGTCGGAGCGCAGACCAACCAGCTTCATGATACCGGTCACGCGCTCACGCACCTGCAGCCGTGACATCGACGGATAGAAGGTACGCAGGGGCTCGGCAATAATGACACCAATGGTCATTCGCGGATCGAGCGAGCCTTGCGGATCCTGAAAGATCAGCTGTATCTCGCGCCGCTTGCGCCGGAACTGCTCCTCGCTCATCTGCGCCAGATCCTCTCCCAGCCAGATGATCTCGCCGCGCTTCGGGCGCTGCAGCCCCAGTAACGCCCGGGCCAGCGTTGATTTGCCGCAGCCCGACTCGCCGACGATGCCCAGGGTCTCGGCGGGGAACACCTCGAAATCGATCCCGTCAACCGCTCGCACGGTGCGATAGTCATGCCTGAGCCAGCCGCCGGCATCAGCACGGAAGTGAACGGCCAGGTCACGCACCTGCAAGACGGGGTTGCGCATCAGCCGGCCTCCTGCTTCGTCGGCAAAGTGTCGAGATGGCAGCGCTTGAAACGACCGTCGGACACTGGCTCGAACGGGGGCAACTCGCGGCACTTGTCCCAGGCGTAGGCACAGCGATCCCGAAACGGGCAGCCGTCAGGCACTTCCAGCAGGTTGGGCGGATTGCCTGGAATGGCGTGCAGTATGCCGGAGTCATCGCGATCCAGACGCGGCACCGACGCCAGCAGACCCTCGGTATAGGGGGTGTTGCGGATCAGCAAACAGCGACTCGACGTCGGCCATTTCCATTTCCTGGCCGGCGTACATCACCAGCACGCGATTACACAGCCCGGCGACCACGCCGAGGTCGTGAGTGATCAGCAGGATGGCGGTCGACGACTGCTCGGACAGCTCACCCATCAGCGAGTTGATCTGCGACTGCACGGTGACATCCAGCGCCGTGGTCGGCTCATCGGCGATCAGCAGGTCAGGCTGGCACAGCAGCCCCATGGCGATCATCACGCGCTGGCACATACCACCCGAGAGCTCGTGGGGGAACTGGCGCATGCGCTGTTCCGGATCGCTCAGCCGGACCAGCCGCAGCATTTCGATGGCGCGTTCCCGGGCGCCGCGGCGTTTGAGATTGCGGTGGTGAGTCAGCACTTCGACGAGCTGATCGCCTATCGACATGTAGGGATTGAGCGAACTGACCGGGTCCTGGAAGATCATCGAGATCTTCGAGCCGCGCACACGCGTGAATTCCTGCAGCGACATGCCGAGGAGCTCCTGGCCACGGAACTTCACCGAACCGCTGGCATGGCCGTTCTCGGCCAACAGGCCTATTAACGCCAGCGCCGTCTGGGTCTTGCCTGAGCCCGACTCACCGACCAGGCCCAGCGTTTCGCCGGGTTCGAGATCGAAGCTGATGCCGTTGACGGCGTGCACCACGCCGTCGGGGGTGTCGAATGCAACGCTGAGGTTCCTGACTTCAAGCAGCGCCATGACAACTCGTCCTCATAGCCGATCCTTCGGGTCGAGCGCGTCCCCTGAGCCCATCGCCAAGGAAGTTGAAGGCAAACAGCGTCAGCGCCAGAAAGCTGGCCGGGAAAAGCAGCGACCACGGTGCGGTTTCAAGTTCCTGCGCGCCCTCGTTGACCAGCGCGCCCCAGGACGTCAGCGGTTCCTGCACGCCCAGGCCGAGAAAACTCAGGAAGCTCTCGACCAGGATCACCTGCGGGATGGTCAGGGTCACATAGACGATCACGACACCCAGCAGATTGGGCACGATATGACGGCGGATAACCTGCCATTCCGTGGCACCGCAGCGCGCGCGGCCTCGACAAAATCCTTGTTTTTCAGGCTCAGCGTCTGGCCCCTGACAATGCGCGCCATATCCAGCCAGTTGATTGCGCCGATGGCAATGAAGATCAGGAAGATATTGCGCCCGAACACCACCATCAGCAAGATGACGAAAAACATGAACGGCATCGCATAGACAGCATCGACGATCCGCATCATCACGTTGTCGACGCGCCCGCCGACGTAGCCGGTAAACGCACCCCAGCTCACGCCAATGACCAGCGAGACCAGGGTCGCGATCAGGCCCACCAGCAGTGAGATGCGACCGCCGATCATGGTGCGCACGAACAGATCCCGGCCGAGCGCATCGGTGCCGAATGCATGGCCGGTTTCGAGTGACGGCGGCGTCGAGTAGTGCTCCCAGTCTGGAATCTCGTGATCCCAGTCGCTGAGCACTGGTCCAATACTCACCAGTGTGATCATGACGATCAGGATAACCAGCCCGGCCACGGCCGCCTTGTTCCTGAGCAGCCGGTGCCAGGGCGTCGACATACAGCGAACGGCCCTTGACTTTCTCGCGCCGGTCCAGCGCCTGATCGAAGGCATCCCAGGTCACCTCGTTCATGTCCAGGACTCCAGCTCGTCGTCATACAGCGAATGCGCGGATCCAGCCAGGCATAGAGCAGATGAGCAGACCATGAAGTTCGGAACAGGACCTGATCAACACACCGTAAAGACCGACCACGCCCATCACCAGGTGTAGTCGCGGTTGAGTGCGCCCTGAACGAAATAGGAGCCAACCGGCTTGGGTATGGTAAAGATGCGGGTGCCGACCAGGACCGAGCCCGGTCACGATGGCGGCGGCGGCCGGGCCTAGGTAGGGAGAACCGGCAGAAAAGCAGGCCGGAGCGCATGCCGTCAAAATGGCCACCTTTCCGGCATGCCGCGCGTGGCGCTGCACCGTGCCGGATAAAGCTCGATCTGGCGCACCCTGATCATCGATCTGCGGCAATGTGCGATATAGGCCACCATAACGGCAGGCCCAAGGTCCACTGCCGGCCGCACCATGCTGCGATCGAGGGCTGGAACGCCCAGCCGCCGGCCGGTAGCTCAGCCCAGCGTGATGGCAAAGGCACCCGGGAATCAACGGCAGGTGCTGTGACGGGGATTAGGGCACCGGAAAATGCAAATCATGGCCACGCTCTCCATCACCGCATAAATCCGACGGCAGTTCTGTCGCCAGCACGACCAGGAACGCAATAAGCCGACACCAGCCAGCAAGGGCAGCGATCTGGCGCAGATGAGCCCCAGA